>JARIDB010000050.1 GCA_029257045.1 Clostridium sp. | reverse complement strand
TAAACATCTACACTTTCTCGTATTTTATATTTCATAGTTAATACCTTTCTAAAAAAACTCCCCAGTAAACTGAAGAGTAAATTCTATAATTTAATATTGTATTATACCAGAATTAACTTCCAAAAATTCTCCCCACTCTTCTTCTGTTGCATTAATTCCATTTTGAGTACATGATCTTGTACAACAGCATGAACGTGGACCATTTGAACAATCTGCAGTATAATCAGCCATAAGATGCTTTTCATCTACAACTTCAAATATAAAATCATCTGCCTTAAAAACAACCAATTTCCCCATAATTTGCCTCCTTAGTTTTATTATTCAATTTAATTATAATGTTTACACCTTTATATGTACAGACTTTTATTACGAAATAAATTCATCTGGATCACTACTTTCAAGAACTCTAGTTTCAATTGAGTATCCACTCATACACAATTCATCCTCATCTGAATTTTCTAATGTAAATGTTAACCGTGTTGAATCTTTAATACTAAACTCATCTGGATCGCTATTTTCAACCGTTGCGGTTTTAATTGTTAATGTATAACATTTAAATTCATCTGGATCACTATTCTCAATAGTGTTTGTACTCTTGCTTGTCCTACCGGTAGTTACTAGCATCTTTTCTAGTTTATTATCTTTATATGATACTTGCGTTACCTCATCATAATAGTTACTCTTTTTCTTTTCATAATCATAAGAATTTGAAAATTTACTTAAAATATGTTTTGGCACTTAAACTTACTCCTTCACTGTTATTATTTTTATTTCACTCTCTTTATCACTACTGGTTTCCTTTAGTACTATTATGTCATCCTCTTTTTTGTATATACTTAAATAACCACATACCGACTTAAAAGTTTTATTATTTAAAATTTTATCATCACTATATATTATTATAATTTTATCAATGCTGTCATCTGATACTTTTTCATTAATATCATTCATAATTTTGATAGTTGTATCATCTTTAACTTCTAACTTGTTAATATCGACTTCTAAAAGTGAATTACTTGAATTATTACACATATTTACTTGTTTATCATTTTTAAGTAAATTTAATGATGTTATTAATAATGTTACTATTATTGCTCCTCTAATATATCTTTATATTTTTCACAAAATTTTGCTGTATTTTCACATTTGCATTCTTCTATCATTAAATGGTTATACATAAAATAAAAACTTACTAATGGTATTTTCTTATTTTTATTCTTCTCACCCTTTATTAATCTCTCAATTTTATTACAAACCTCGGTTAATCTTACAAAGCCATTTTTTTATATTCTCCTTTTGATACAAACTCTAATAATCCTGGATAGTAATCCTTTGAACTATCCATTTAATAACCTTTTTTGTTATGTATCCAATACTCCGATGCTACCATTAACCTAATTGTTCCTGGTAATTTATTCATGTAGTTAATATCTTCTTTCTCAAACTTTGGTTGAGTATATATAAATTCTTTAATAACAAATTTTGTAATTCTTTCTAATCCATTAAATGTAAAAAACAAATTGTTATCTTGATTATAAACCTCTTTACCTCCACTGTGTTCTATTAAACTAGTCAATCTTTCCAAAGCATGTATGTACGAAGATCTTAGTTAATACGAATTATTTATAGCCCGCTCTAATTGTGATTCCTTGCATTTGACTATATTTTCCCCAACCTTTTCTTCATAATACTTATTTGATATATACTTCAAAATAAACATTCTATATCTCATGCCTAACTTAGCATGTGTGTCTTCAATAATAATATCTCTTATTTTTTCACTATCGTCACTTTTTAAATTTTTCAATACATCCGTTAACCTTTTTCTTCTATTTTTTCGAGTAAGGCAATCTTCCCATTTAGTTTCATAACCATCAACCGCTGTTGCTAATGATTCTACTGCTGCAACCATCATCGTGTATGCTAACTCTAAATTATAGTTTATGGTTACAATAGCATCTTTTAATTGCTTAATTGATCCTATTACCTTCATGTACTGCTCATTTGATAACCCTATCAAATTTTTAATAAAATCATCAAAGTCTTTAGATTTATCTACAGAGACATATATATTTGTTTTAAATATCTCTGGCAATAATTTTTGTGGTACACTTTTATCCGTTGCGTTTTGTCTTTCACTTCTTATTAAATTCTCTATGAAATTCTTATCACTTGAGAATATACCATTAAAATAAAATGAAAAACACGCTAATAAATCCTCCACAACTTCTCCTTGTCCAATCGATATAAGTTTAAAATTCTTATCTTCTTGGTATTCTAAAACATTTTCAAATGTTAACAAATAAGTTGTTATTCCATTATAGGTTTCTATATTATTTAATACTGCTGTATCACTCTCTATTTTATGAAATAAATTTACATTAGAATAAATTATTGTTTTTACCTCTGTTCTATGATAGTTTTCACTTTTAAAGAACTTTTTAGATATTATTTGTAGCATCATAACTTCTATCCCTTTCCCCATAATATTTTTATCATACTACATTTATTATGTGGTATAATATACCATTTCCATAATTTACTGAATAATATTCTTTAATATCTTATATTTCTAATTTTATTTAAGATATTATTTCGAATATAATTAATAACGCTCCATCTATAACCTTTAAAAGTGTTTTTCATTAGGATTTAAAATTAGTATTAAGCAAAATGAACTTTTATCACTAACTTAGAATAATATCAATTTTAATACACATGAATTTACTATTTATAAACAAGTTTACAAAAAAATCTACTAACCACATAGAAACCTATCGGATACTATCTCTAGTAGTTTATGTATATTATTTACTCAATTAAAATCATACTAAAGTAATTTTAGAATATTAATAATACTCACAATACAGAATCTTTATCTCAATCAAATATTAAATTAATAACAAAAGTCCTACATCCATGTCTTAATATATTAGATTATCTTAAAAGAGAACATATGCTTCACTCAATTAAATTTCAAAAAAGCAACTTAATATTTCCATTAATAATCCAAATATAAATAAAAAAAGATATAAGTTCTTTCACTTATATCTTTTTTATTACCTATACTAAATTTATATATCTATTACTTCTTTATATATATCCATAGCATTTCTTAATACAAAGTACCCCTTTTTATCAAGAGAATTTATAATACTAATTAAATCTGGCGTTTCCCATCTCCAGTTAAAGAAATATAATGCTACTCTCAATAATACATCCTCTCCCCTACTAGATCTTGCTAATACTAATTCAATATTCTCTAGACTTAATTCGTCACATTTAAAATTATATATATTGTCTATATTGGAATACAAAGCATATTCACATTCAATAATATAAAGGAATATTTTATTCTCCCTTGTTTTTTTACTTACTTTTTTGATGAATTCATTATAAAGTTGATTGTGTAAATCGTTATAAAATATATTCATATAATCTCTCCTCTTATTATTTAATATTTTATTATAACTCAACTTTTCTAAAATTTCACAAAAAGTAAATTTATTTTTACTTTACCTATTAATAAATCTTTTAATCTTAAAAATTCCTTTTTTATATCAGTTATACCTTCTAACGCTCTTCCGGTAACTCCTTAGTAGATTTATTTATAAGTACAGATAGTATATTTTCACTTGTTACCATTAGTTCTCTCTCGGTAATAATAAAATAAATTACTTTCCCTAATGAATAAAGATCACTTTTTTCACTTG
>JARIDB010000015.1 GCA_029257045.1 Clostridium sp. | reverse complement strand
GATGACTTGGAGCGTAGCGACGGAATAAGCAAACTTATTATATGTTCACCTTTTTTATGCCCAGTTACCAGATCTAAAGACAGGAATTACTTTGCCATCCTTTGTTATACCATCAATATTTAAATCCTCAGTACCTACCATAAAATCTTCATGAATTATTGAATTATTAGCACCTTTATCAAACAATTCTTCTTCACTTAAATTTTCTCCATTTAATATGCAAATAGGGTAAGCTTTACCAAAGGCTAAGTGACAAGCTGCATTTTCATCAAATAATGTATTATAGAAAATTATATTTGAATTAGATATAGGTGAGTTATATGGAACTAAAGCAACTTCACCTAAGTATTTTGAATTTTCATCACTTTCTAACATTTCATTTAAAGTTTCAAAACCTTCTTCTGCTGTAAAATCTATAGCTTTGCCATCTTTAAAAGTTATTTTGAAGTTATTTATTAAATTACCTCCAAAGATTAATGGTTTAGAGGATACTACAGTACCATTAACACCATCCCTTTTAGGTAAAGTAAATACTTCTTCTGTAGGCATATTAGCATTAAATTCAATACCGTTATAGCAAGATTCAGATCCACCAAACCATAAGTGATCATCTGGCAATTCTATAGTTAAATTTGTACCATTATTATTTTTATAATGTAATTTTTCAAACTTTTGAGAATTTAAAAAGTCTAATTTTTCATGAAGTTTTTTATTATGTTCATCCCAAGCTTTTATAGGATCTTCTTCATAAAGCCTAACTACCTTAAAAATAATATCCCAAAGTTTTTCTATAGCTTCTTCTTTACTTGAATCACTAAATACTTTTAAAGCCCAAGCTTCTGTTGGAACAGAAACAACTGTCCAACGAATTTTGTTAGACATAGAAAATTTATAATATTCCTTTAAGGCAAGAGAACGACTTTTTTGGTAAGTAGATATCTTATCTCCTGAGATTCCTTTATAAGCATCTGGATCAGAAGCTGAAATAGAAATGACACAGCAGCCTTCTCTAGCATAAGAATTATAAGATTCAGCAACCCAGTTTGGTGTATTTGATAGAGTTTCAATAGAAGCATTTTCTAAAGTTAATCTTTGAATTTTTTGATCGTTATAGTGGACTATAACTTCCTTAGCACCTACTTTATAAGCCTCACTAGTAATTGCTCTTGCAAAATCAATACATTCAACAGGAGTGTTAATTAAAAGAGTTTGGTTTTTTTGAAGATTAACTCCTTTTTTAACTGCAAGACTAGCATATTTTTCTAACATTTTATTCATATCCATTAAAACACCTCATTTATTTTTATTATATTTACCTTTAAAAAATTATAATAACGCATATTGTAGATAAATTATTATAATTTCTTCCGTGGCATTGAACACTTAGTGAAGCAAAGACTGAACTTGGTGTGAAATCCCATCTACCGAAACTAGAGAGGTAGATGTTCTATTACTTCAAGTGACACTTTTTATTCTTACATAATATAACTAAATAGTCTAGTATAAAATATTAAGGTATAATGTACATTGAGTATAAGAATAATTATTAATATAATAGAAATACTTGTAATATTTAATTGTAGAGGTGAGATATGTTTAACTTATTAGATGAATTAGTAGAGAAGAACAAGATTTATGGAAAAGAAGGAAAACTTGCTTCATATATTCCTGCTCTTCTTGAAGCTAATATTGAAGATTTAGGAATAGTTTTATATGATTTAAAAGGAATAGAATATCATAGCGGTATTTTTGAAAAAAAATTTACAATACAAAGTATTTCAAAGGTAATAACTTTAATATTAGCTCTTAGAGATAATGGAAAAGATGATGTGTTTAAGAAAGTAAATGTAGAACCAACAGGTATGGGGTTTAATTCAATAGTAAACTTAGAAGCCAAAAAAACTAATAGACCTTATAATCCTATGATAAATGCAGGAGCTATAGTTACTACATCTCTAATAAAAGGTAATAATATAGAAGATAGGTTAAATAGTATATTAGGATTTATTAGAAAATTAACTAATAATGATACCATTAAAGTAAATGAAAGGGTATATCTATCTGAAAAAGAAACAGGAGATAGGAATAGATCTTTAGCTTATTTCATGAAGAGCACGGGAATTTTAGAGGGAAATGTAGATGAAATATTAGAATTATATTTCAAGCAATGTTCAATAGAGGTAACAGCTATGGATCTTGCAAGAATTGCATCTGTAATTGCCAATAATGGAGTTATACCTTGGAGTAATGAAAAAGTTATATCTGGAGAAATATGCAGAGTAGTTAAGACTATAATGGTAACTTGTGGTATGTATGATGCTTCTGGAGAATTTGCTGTAAATGTAGGAATACCAGGAAAATCTGGAGTAGGTGGAGGAATACTAGCAGTTGTACCTAAAAGATTTGGGATAGGTATTTATGGACCTTCTTTGAATAAAAAAGGTAATAGTATAGCTGGGACCAAGCTAATTAATGAATTATCAGAGATATTAGAACTTAGTATATTTTAAAAAAGCTAAAATTAACAAATATATTATTTTTAATGATATATTATTTTAATAATAGTATAATCTAAATAAATAAAGGGTTTTTTAATAATCCCTAACAATGGAGGAAAATATGGAAAGACTACTTATATTAGATTCAAACTCACTTTTAAATAGAGCTTTTTATGCTATTCCTGAACTTACAACTAATGAAGGAATACACACTAATGCAGTTTATGGATTTACAAACATGTTGTTTAAAATGAAAGAAGAATTAAAACCAGATTATATAGTTGCAGCATTTGATAAAAAGGCACCAACTTTTAGACACTTAGAATATAAAGAATATAAAGCTGGAAGAAAGAAAATGCCAGGAGAACTTGCAGAACAATTTCCACTTGTTAAAGAATTACTTGATCTATTAGCTATAAGTATATATGAAATAGATGGATTTGAAGCAGATGATATCATAGGTTCTTTAGCTAAATATGCAGAAAAAAATAATATTGAAGTTTATGTAGTTACAGGGGATAGAGATGCCCTTCAGCTAGCTTCACAAAATATAAAGGTTATGATTACTAAAAAAGGGGTTACAGAAACTGAAGTTTATGATGAAAAATCTTTTATAGAGGCATATGGGGTAACACCAACACAGTTTATAGATGTAAAAGGGCTTATGGGGGATAAATCAGATAATATACCAGGAGTACCTGGAGTTGGAGAAAAGACTGCTTATAAGTTAATTCAAACTTATGGTTCTATAGAAGAAGTTCTTAAGAATATTGATAATATAAGCGGAAAAAAAATAAAAGAAAATCTTGAAACTTATAGAGAACAAGCTATTTTTAGTAAAAAACTTGCAACAATTATTACGGAAGTACCTATAGAATTTGATTTAGATGAAATTAAAAGTCAAGAAAAATATAATAATAAAGAATTGAAAAAATACTTCCTTAAGCTTCAAATGAAATCTATGATAGATAAATTACCTAAATATAAAGAAGAAATTAATAATATAGAAGAAGATATAGAAATAAACTATGTAAAAGATATAAAAGGTTTAAAATCCTTATCAAATGATATTAAAAGTGAAATATTCATTACCTATGAAATATTAAATAAAGAAAAATACTCAACGATGGAAGTTAATAAAATATACTTAGAAACAAGTGATAAGGTATATTTAGTAGAGTTTAAAAATATACTTGAAGTAAATAAAAATGAATTATTAGATATAATTAAAAATATTATGGAAAATAAAGATATTAAAAAGATTATTCATGATGGTAAAGATTTAGTTACAGCTATGAGTAAATATGATATCAAAATTGAAGGTTTTGAATTTGATACATCTATAGCTGCTTATCTAATAGATTCTGCAAAGTCAAATTATAACTTAGAAAATTTAATTAATGAATATTTATTAGAAGAAGTTAAAGGGGAAGAAGAACAAGTTAAAGCTAAAGTAGTAAATAAACTAAAAGAAGTATATAAAAGTTTAAAAGAAAGAATAGAAGAAGAAAATATGGGAGAATTATATTATAATGTAGAACATCCTCTAATATTTGTTTTATCTTCTATGGAATCTTTAGGATTTAATGTAAATAGAGATTTCCTTGATGAATTAGCTATTAAGTTTAGAAGTGAAATTAGTAGAACAGAAAAAGAAATATTTGCCCTAGCAGAAGAGGAATTTAATATTAATTCGCCAAAGCAATTAGGAAAAATTCTATTTGAAAAACTTGATTTACCAGTTATTAAGAAGACAAAAACTGGTTACTCAACTAATGCAGAAGTTTTAGAAAGATTAGAAGACAAACATGAAATAATCCCTAAGATAACTTATTATAGACAAATAACAAAACTAAATTCTACTTATGTAGAAGGATTAAAGAATGTTATAGATGAAGATGGACATATTCATTCAAGTTTTAACCAAACTGTAACTACAACAGGTAGACTTTCAAGTACAGAACCTAATCTTCAAAATATACCTATTAAATATGAAATGGGTAAAGAAATAAGAAAGGTATTTATACCTAATGAAAATGAAGATATATTATTATCTTGTGACTATTCTCAAATTGAACTAAGAATTTTAGCAGATATGTCTAAAGATGAAAATATGATAGATGGTTTCAAGAATCATAGTGATATTCATACTAAAACCGCTTCAGAGGTATTTAAGATACCAGTAGATGAGGTGACTTCAGTAATGAGAAGTAGAGCAAAGGCTGTTAACTTTGGTATAGTATATGGAATAAGTGATTTTAGCTTATCTCAAGATTTACACATAACTAAAAAAGAAGCTTCAGAATATATGGAAATATATTTTGATAGATATCCGAGAATAAAAGAATTTTTAGATAATACAATTAAAGATGTAAAAGAAAAAGGATATGCGTTAACAGTATTAAATAGAAGAAGATTTATACCAGAACTAAAAGCTTCTAATAAAATAGTTAAGGCTCTTGGAGAAAGGCTTGCAATGAATGCACCAATTCAAGGTAGTGCAGCAGATATAATCAAACTAGCTATGGTAAATGTATATAATAAGTTAATTGAAAAGAATTTAAAAAGTAGAATGATATTACAAGTTCATGATGAACTTATTTTAAATGTTAAAAAAGATGAAATAGAGGTTGTTAAAAATTTAGTGAAAGAAGAGATGGAAAGCGTTTTAGATTTAAGCGTTCCATTAGAAGTAGATTCAAATGTAGGAAGTACATGGTATGATGCAAAATAGGAGGCTTTATTAGGATGATTAAAGTAGGATTAACTGGGGGAATTGGATCTGGAAAAAGCACGGTATCGAAGATGATTATAAACAAGGGCTTTAAAGTTATAGATGCTGATATAATATCTAAAGAGGTTCTTGTTAAATACCCAGAGATAATTGATAAAATAAGGATAGGATTTGGGGAAGGATTTTTTGATTGGAGAGGGGAGTTTCGAAGAAAAGAATTCGGAAACCATATATTTAGATTTCCAAAGCAAAGAAAAAAGTATGAAGAAATAGTAATGCCTTATATAGAAAAAGAAATTTTCAGTGAAATTAATAAAATGGAGAAATTAGGAGAAAAATTAATTGTCTTAGACGCTCCAACTCTTATAGAGAATAACCTTCAAGATGATATGGACTTCATTATAGTTGTTTGGGTAGATAACAATACTCAAGTTATGAGATTAAGAAATAGAGATGCTTTAAGTAGAGATGAAATAATTAATAGAATTAACTCACAAATACCATTAGATAAGAAAAGAGACTATGCAAATATAATAATTGATAATAGTAAGGATTTAATAAAAACAAAAGAACAAGTTGAAAAACTGGTAGATTTATTAAATGTAATTTAGTGAGGAGAATATAATGAAGTTAAAAAAAACCTTAAGTATATTAATAGCTATTTTGATTGTTTATGTTTTAGGAATCAAGATAATGAAAACTTATATATACCCTTATAAGCATAAACAAATTATAAATAAATATAGTGAAGAATATGATTTAGATCCTTATCTAGTTTTAGCAGTTATTAAAACTGAAAGCAATTTTGATAATAAAGCTATTTCTAAAAAATCAGCTAAAGGATTAATGCAAGTTATGGATAGTACAGGAGAATGGGCAGCAAAAGAGATTGGAATAAACTATTTTTTATCGGATATGCTTTATGATGAAGATCTTAATATTAGAATAGGAAGTTGGTATTTAAATAACTTAGAGAAGGAATTTTCTGACTTGGATTTGATAATAGCTGCCTATAATGGAGGAAGCGGAAATGTTAATAAGTGGCTTGGAGACGATGCTTACTCAAGTGATGGAGAAAGGTTAGATTATATACCTTTTCCAGAAACAAAAAAATATGTAGATAGGGTAAAGTTAAACTATAATATTTACAAGTATTTATATAATAAATAAAGCGCCTTTGGCGCTTTTATTTATTATAAGTTTTCTTTTTTCTATTTTTATTTACTGAATTTAGATTTTTATATTCTATCTTTTCTTTAGGTGACTTTTTTGAGTCTTTAGCTAAAGAAAAACCAAAGTAACCAATGTTATTTTCAGGTAGCTTAAAGTATTCTCCATGGGAATAAGAAATTAAATTAGCTTTTTCAAAATGAATTTTGCCATTTTCATCAAGTAAGTTTTCATTAATATGAGAAGATAATACATCAGCAATGAACATATCATGACTGCCAAGTTTAACAATTTGTTTAACCTTACATTCAATAGTAATAGGGCAATCGTCTATGTATGGAACATTAACCATGTTACCTTCCTTCATAGAAAAATCCATATCTTTTATTTTATCAAATTTTCTGCCGGATTTTACTCCACAGTAATCTAAAGCTTTAACCATTTTTGAAGAGGGAAGATTTACAATAAACTCCATGCTTTCAGTAATGTATTCATAAGATAACCTCTCTGGTCTTATAGATATTGAAAGCATTGGAGGTCTTGTACAAACAGTTCCTGTCCAACCAACAGTAAAAACATTTTCTTTACCTTCTTTATTCCTTGAAGTTATTAAAACTACAGGAACAGGGTTTAAAACAACGCTACCTTTAAAATCTATTTTATTCAAGTTAATTCCTCCTAAATAATAAGAAACTTTAAAGGTAGATTTATATTATAAATCTACCTTTAAGTATTAATATCTTCTTCTTCGTCCTCTTCGGCCTTTTCTTTTTCCAATATTAATAATTCTAATAATAACTATAATCAAAGATATTACTATTATAACTATAAGAAGTGATAACAAATATATTGGTAAATTGGCTTTAATTAAATCTAATTTAGAAAGTTTAATAGTGGCAGCAACTTCTTCACTATGACCAGGAGTAGTAAAGGTTAAATTAATATCATCTTTACCACTTAGTTTCCAAGCATCTTTTACTTTTCCAGAATAGGAAATAGATGCATTTTTATCATTAAAGTCATTTTGATAAAAATTAATATCTTTATTTAATATAAATGGCACTGTAATTTCCTTTTCTTGACCAAAGAATTTAAAAGACTTGTAAGTTAATGTTGTTTCAGAAACTTCTTCGCCTTTTGATTTGTATAATTGTTTTTCAGCAATATATCCGTAATTTGCAATAGATTCTGTGTCTTTAAATACATTAAGACCATCTACTCCATAATCAGATTTTAAAACAACTGTAATTAAATCTCTTCCATCTCGTTCATAGAAGCCAACAAAACAGTGTCCAGCCTGTACTTCAGTACCAGTTTTACCACCTATGTTTCCATTTTTACCAAGAAGTTTATTCCTTGAGTCTATTAAAACAACATCACCTGAAATGCTAATTGGAATCTGACCAACTTTAGGTGCCATTGCTTCACGAAGCCAATCATTTTTAAATGCTTCTTTTGCTATAATAGCTAATTCAAAAGCTGTAGTTTGATTATAAGATTTGTTGCTAGGATTAAGTGGGTCTATTTCTAATCCAGAAGGATTAGTAAAAGTTGTATTTTGAAGACCTAATTCTTTAGCCTTTTCATTCATGCTTGAAACAAAGGTATCAATAGTACCACCTACAGATTCAGCCATTAAATAGGCTGTATCATTAGCAGAATAGATCATAACAGCCTTCATTATATCATCAGCTGTCATAGTATCACCTTCTTTAATATTCACAAAATTATTAAGAGCGGTTTCGGTAACATTCAAAACATTTTTTGTAAAAGGTATTAAATCAGATTTACTTTTATTTTCTGCAAAAAGTAGGGCTGTCATAAGTTTTGTTGTACTTGCAGGTGATAATTTAATATCAGCATTTTTAGAATATATTATTTCACCAGTCTCAATGTCCATAGTTACAGCAGATTCTCCCATAATTTCTGGAGCTTCAGTAGTAGCATAGGCCTTCATGCTAGGCACTAAAGGTGTAACTACTGAAAGAGAAAGTGCTATAGCTAAAGCTTTAAATAAATTTTTCTTTTTCAAAGTTCTTTTCCCCATTTCTATAAGATAATATTAATTTTAAGTAAATTTTACTTATTTAATTCTATAGGAAATTATAAGAAAATTACCTTATGAATAATTTTTTTATAATTTCCATCCTTAAGTTAATAGTGAACATATAATGATTTGCGATGACTTGGAGCGTAGCGACGGAATAAGCAAAT
>JARIDB010000133.1 GCA_029257045.1 Clostridium sp. | reverse complement strand
TAATAGTGCTATAAAAGATCTAGCTATAAAAGGGGAAAAAGAAGGAACTGTAATAATATCAGAAGAACAAACTGAAGGGCGAGGTAGATTTGGTAGAAAGTTTTATTCCCCTAAAGGAACAGGAATTTATATGAGTATACTTTTACGTCCACAAATATCAGGATCAGAATCCTTTCTTATTACAACCGCGGCTGCTGTTGCTGTTGCAGAAGCTATAGAGGGTGTTTCTGGTAAAGAAGCTAAAATCAAATGGGTAAATGATATTTATTGTGAAGATAAAAAGGTATGTGGAATATTAACAGAAGCATCTTTTGACCTTGAAAGTGGCGGCCTTGAATATGCTGTTCTTGGTATTGGTATTAATGTTAAAACTCCTGAAAATGGTTTCCCTGAAGAAATTAAATATATTGCTTCTGAAATCTTTGATAACAAGGCCTTTAATTTAGAGGATGTACGAAGTAAACTTGTTGCAGAAGTTTTAGAAAGATTTTGGGTTTATTATAAAGACATTAAAAAGAAAACATTTTTAACAGCATATAAAGAAAAATCATTACTTATAAACAAAGAAGTATTTATTATATCAAGAAGCTCTTCAAAAAAAGCAATGGTTCTTGATATTGATGATGAATGTAAATTAAAAGTAAGAATGGAAGACGGATCAATTCAATTTCTATCTTCTGGTGAAGTCAGTATTAAAAATAGTATAGATTCTTAAGGACTCCAGCGTTTACAACTTTTAATTAGATTCTTTTTAACTCCTTTTTTGTAGCATAATATTTTACTGATTTTATTGTTTAAATATAAAAATAAGAGCCTTATCAGAATTGATATACCAATCCCGATAAGGCTCCTTACAAATTTAATTAATCTTCTTTTTTAGCTATTGCTATTCCAAGTTCACCTAATTGTTTTTCATCAACTATGTTTGGTGCTTCACTTAAGTAGCAATAAGCATTTTGGTTTTTAGGGAAGGCTATAACATCTTTAATGTTATCAGTTCCAGCAAGGAACATAACCATTCTATCTAAACCAAAAGCTAATCCGCCATGTGGTGGTGGTCCAAACTTAAAGGCATCTATTAAGAATCCAAATCTTTCATTAGCTGATTCTTCTGTAAATCCTAAAGCTTTAAACATTCTAGTTTGAAGGTTTGAATCGTGAATTCTTATTGATCCTCCACCTAGTTCTTCTCCATTTAATACTAAGTCATAAGCCTTAGCTCTAACAGCTCCTGGATTGGTTTCTAACATGTGTAAGTCTTCATCCATAGGTGATGTAAATGGATGGTGAGCTGCACTGTATCTATCTTCTTCTTCGTTGTATTCAAGAAGTGGGAATTCAGTAATCCATGTAAAGTTAAATTCATTTTTATCTTTTATTAAATCAAATTGTTTTGCAAGTTCTAATCTTAATGCACCTAAGCTTTGGAATACAACTGAGTTTTTATCAGAAACTATAAATACAGCATCTCCAACCTCTGCTCCCATAGTTTTAACTATAGCATTAGTTACATCATCATTTAAGAATTTAGCTATTGAAGATTTAACACCATCTTCTTTAATTTGTATCCAAGCTAATCCTTTAGACTTATAAGTCTTAACAAATTCACCTAATTTATCTATTTGTTTTCTACCAAGGTTTGCTCCGCCTTTTAAGCATAAAGCTCTAACAGAACCACCATTTTCAATAGCTGATTTAAATACTACAAAGTCCATAGCTTTAACATCTTCAGTTATATCTGTTATTTCCATTCCAAATCTTACATCTGGCTTATCTGAACCATATCTTTCCATAGCCTCTTTAAATACCATTCTTTTTATTGGTAACTTAACATCTACATTAGCTACTTCTTTAAATATATGTTTAATCATACCTTCATTTAATGCAATAATATCTTCTTGTTCTACAAAACTCATTTCTAAGTCAATTTGAGTAAATTCTGGTTGTCTATTTGATCTTAGATCTTCATCTCTAAAACATTTAACAATTTGATAGTATTTATCGAAACCTGATACCATTAATAATTGCTTAAATATTTGAGGTGATTGTGGTAATGCATAAAACATACCAGGATAGTTTCTTGATGGTACTAGATAATCTCTAGCTCCTTCTGGAGTACTTTTAGTAAGCATTGGTGTTTCTATTTCTAAGAAGTCATTTGTATCTAAATAATCACGAACAGATTTAGTTATTCTATTTCTTATCATGAATATTTTTTGCATATCTGGCCTTCTAAGATCTAAATATCTATATTTCAATCTTATACTTTCTGCTGAATCTAAGCCTTCTTTAATGTATATAGGTGGTGTTTCAGATTCTGATAGAACTTTTAAGCTCTCACATTTAAGTTCTACAAGACCTGTTTCCATATTATTATTAGGTGATTCTCTAAGTACAACCTCACCTGTAACAGCAATACAGTATTCTGGTCTAACATCTTTAGCTTTTTCAAAGGCTTCTTTATTGATTTCTTCTCCAAAAACTATTTGCATTATTCCTTCTCTATCTCTAAGATCTATAAATTGTAGACCACCTAATTTTCTGTTTCTTTGAACCCAACCCATTAATGTGACTTTTTGTCCAATGTTAACTTCTCTAACTTCGCCACACATCATGGTTCTTTTAAGTCCATTTAATGCTTCTCCCATTTTAACTTCCTCCTACATTTACTTATGATATTTATTTTATGATATTTTTAATATCTAAAAGGTTATCTAATTTTACTTCAAATTGTTCTCCATCACTCATTCTCTTAAGTTTAATAATTCCTGACTCTATTTCATCATCACCTAAAACTGTTGTAAATGTTGCACCAATTTTATTTGAATACTTCATTTCAGCTTTAAAGCTTCTTCCCATATGATTAACTTCTGTTTTAACACCTAAAGTTCTTAATTTATTCGCTAACACAAATGCTTTAAGTTTAGCCTCGTCACCTCTAGATCCTATATATAAGTCAAATTGACTTTCATTCGGAATATTAGCTCCTTCTTTTTCAAGAGTCATTATTAATCTTTCAAGACCAAGTCCAAACCCAACGGCTGGCATTTCAGGTCCACCTATTTCTGCAATAAGCTTATCGTATCTTCCACCACCACAGACAGTGAATTCATCATTTAATATTTCAAATATAGTTTTTGTATAGTAATCCAAACCTCTTACTATACCTGGATCTATTTCATATGGAATTTCTAAAGCTTCTAAGTGTTTTTTTACTTCACTAAAGTGATCATTACATTCTTCGCAAGTATACTCTAATATAATCGGAGCATTTTTCGTTATAACTTTGCAGCTTCTTTCTTTGCAATCTAGAATTCTCATAGGATTTTTTTCAAATCTTGTCTTACACGTAGTACAAAGACCTTCATAGTTTTCTTCTAAATACTTTTTAAGTGCTTCATTATATTTGGGTCTACAAGATGGACATCCTAAATTATTAATATTTAGACTTAAACTTTTAAGTCCAAGTTTTTCAAGAGATGCCATTGCAAGAGAGATTATTTCTGCATCTACACTAGGTTCTTTAGATCCAAATACTTCTACTCCATATTGGTGAAACTGTCTAAATCTTCCCTTTTGAACATTTTCATATCTAAAAAATGGACTTATATAATAGATCTTTGTTGGTTGTGCTTCATTAAATAATCTATTTTCAACAAAGGCTCTAACAGCTGGAGCTGTACCTTCTGGCTTTAATGTAATGCTTCTATCACCTTTATCATTAAAAGTATACATTTCTTTTTGAACTATATCTGTTGTTTCTCCAACACCTCTTAAAAATAATTCTGTATGTTCAAATATAGGAGTTCTAATTTCTCTAACTCCATAAGATTTTGAAACCTCTCTTAATACTCCTTCTACATATTGCCATTTATAAGCATCTTCTGGAAGCATGTCTTTAGTACCTTTAGGCGCTTGAATTTCCATATATTTTCCTCCTATTTAAGGTAAAGTGAATCTAATAGCTTTTCTTTTTCCTCTACCATTTCTTTTATTCTTTTTGTATATTCTTTTAAATCCTTAACATTTCCGAATCTTTCAATTCTATTTTCATCTAAGAATACTACTTTACTTACTGCATCTGCTCCATGAGCTATAATAGTTTGCTTATCTTCTATCATTTCAATATTATATAAGTTTTCTTTACCTATTTTGCAGTATCCTATATTCTCCATATTTCCTACCATATTTTTTTGTCTATACATGTAATATGGCTCTACCCCTAATTCCTTTGCTAAATTTCTACTTTCTTCATACATTAAGGAAAGTTCATCTTGTTTTTTAATTTGAATACCTTTTTTAAGTATAAAGTTTTCGTATAAAACTGAAGCTCTTTTAAGAGATAAGCCATGAACTGTTAAACTATCTGGTTTAAGTTTTAATATTTCTTCTGTAGTATGTTTAACTTCTTCTAACCCTTCTCCAGGAAGCCCTATAATAATATCCATATTGATATCATCAAAGCCTAAATTTCTTGCTAATTTAAATGTATCTATTACTTCCTTTGAATCATGACCTCTTCCTACCATTTTAAGAGTTTTATCATTCATAGTTTGAGGATTAATACTAATTCTTGTAGTATTATATTTTTTCATTGAAAGTAACTTTTCTTCTGTTATACTATCTGGTCTTCCACATTCAACTGTAAATTCTTTAACTGCTCTATTTTCTACAAAAGCTTCATAGATTTCCTTCATTAAGTTTTCAAATTCGCCTTCGTTAACAGCTGTTGGGGTACCTCCCCCAAAATAAACACTTTCTATATTTAAATTTCTTTTGTTTACATATTCTTTCATCTGTCTTATTTCATAAGTTAAAGCTTCTAAATAAGGATTAACTTGCTTTTTATTAGACCCTATAGGGTTTGCAGTGAAGGAGCAGTAAAAACACCTAGTTGGACAAAATGCCATACCAATATAAATTGCAATGTTCTTTTCATCCTTATTTATAAATCTTTCTTCTGTTTTTGCAATCTTTATACAAAGCTCTGCTTTTTCCTTTGAAGCTAAATATCTATTATTAAAAATTTCTATAATTTCTTCTTCTGAATTTCCTTCTTCTATATGCTTTAAAGCTATTTTCGAAGGTCTAATTCCAACTAATATCCCCCAAGGATAGTAATCTCCAGTAATCTCTTTTAAAAATAAGAAAACTAATCTTTTAATATCTTCTTTAATATTATCTCCAAAGTTTATTTCTTTATAAAAATCTTTATAACTAATTGATGCTTTATTTTCTAGAATATCTACTATATATTCTCCATCTTCATTAAAGATAATATCATTTAATGGAAAATATAAATTAAACATTTGATATACATCATATCTATATTTAAAATCATTTAATTTAATAACTATTTTCATTTATTCTCCTTTATTCAACGTAAGGATTATAAGTTCTTTCAAATCCAATTGTAGATGAAGGTCCATGACCTGGATACACCTCTATATTATCTTGAAGTAACATAAGTTTATTATTTACACTATGAGATAGTTCATCAAAGCTACTACCAAATAAATCTGTTCTTCCAACAGCTCCTTTAAATAATGTATCTCCTGTGAATATCTTATCTTCTACTAAATAACAAGTTCCACCTTTACTATGTCCTGGAGTGAATATTGGTTTGAATTTTAAATTTCCTACTAATATTTCTTCTCCTTCCTTTACATAATCTCCTACTTTAGGTAGTTTCTTATAAACTCCAGTAGTATCATTAGCCATATATTCTACTTCAACTTCATTTAAATAAACTTTTGCATCAAATCTTTCTTTAAGTTCCATTACAGCACCATTATGATCATAATGACAATGAGTTAATAATATTGCCCCTATATTTACTTTTAAATCTTCAATAATCGAAGAAATTCTATCTCCTTCAGATCCAGGATCTACTAAAGTTCCTTTATTTGTCTCTTCATCTATAATTAAATAACAGTTTTCTTGTAGTGATCCGTTTGTTATAGTTTTTACTATCATTTAAAATACCTCCTTAAAAATTTTTCTTACTATCTAACATTAAGGTAACTGGCCCATCATTTTGTATGTCAACCTTCATATGGGCACTAAATTCTCCTGTTTATACTTTTGAATAAGTTACTCTTTGAACTATTGCCCTCATAATTACTCCTAGTTATTCATTCTATAAACATCCATAACGCCATTAAGTCTTCTTATTTTTTTCATAAGTTCTCTTAGTTGGTCTATAGTATCTATTTTTATTTTAACATTTATTAGAGCTACACCACCTTTAGCTGCTTTAGCATTTAAAGCATTTAATGGAAGTTTAGATTCTGTTATAATTAGCATAATATCTGATAATATACCAATCCTGTCGTCTGCTTTAACTTGAATTTCAGCAACATAGGCATTTCCTTTTGAAGTCCCCCAAGAAACTTCTACAACTTTATCTTTATCATAATTAATTAAAGATTTTAAGTTACTACAATCTGTTCTATGTACAGAAACTCCTCTTCCCTTTGTAATATATCCTTCTATTTCATCACCTGGTACAGGATTGCAGCATCTTGCAAATCTAACCATTAAGTTATTTTCACCTTTAACTGTAATTCCATAGCTATTATTTCTCTTTTCCTTTTCTTGTTCACTTCTATCATTTTTAGCAATTTTCTCGTCAATTGCTTTGTTAATAGCTTCATTACTTGATTTCTCTGGCATATTTTCTTCTTTAAGCTTTGCTACATAAGAAGATGCAGATACCTGACCTACACCAATTGCAGCATATAAGTCTTCTATATTATGAATATTATATCTCTTAACTAATCTATCATAAGCTTCACCTTTGGATATTTCTTGATAGGTTACTCCTTGCTTCTTTAATTCTTTTTCTAAAGAATCTTTTCCCTTATCTATATTTTCTTCTTTTTTAATCTTTTTAAACCATTGCCTTATCTTACTTCTTGCCTGGTTGCTATTTGCCATATTAAGCCAATCCATATTTGGTCCTTTAGCATTTTTAGAAGTTAATACTTCTACAATTTCCCCAGTTTTAAGCTTGTAATCTAAGGTAACTATTTTACCATTTACTTTAGAGCCAACACATCTATTGCCAACATCCGTATGAATTCTATAGGCAAAATCAATAGGAGTTGCACCACTTGGTAAGTTTATAACTACCCCTTTTGGTGTAAACACAAAAATTTCATCGGCAAATAAATCTATTTTAAAACCTTCTATAAATTCTTCTGCATCAGAGGTTTCTTTTTGCCACTCGAGCATATCTCTAACCCAAGTTAACTTATTTTCAAAACTTTGACCTTTTTCTTCTCTAATATTATCTTCTTCTTTACTACTATCCCCTTGTTTATACTTCCAGTGAGCAGCTATACCATATTCTGCTGTTTTATGCATCTCAAATGTTCTTATTTGGATTTCAAAAGTTTTACCCTGAGGTCCTATTACTGTTGTATGTAAAGATTGATACATATTAGGTTTAGGCATAGCTATGTAATCTTTAAATCTACCTGGAATTGGTTTATAAATAGTATGAACTATTCCAAGAACTCCATAACAATCTTTAACTGTATTTACTAAAACTCTTATGGCAGTTAAATCAAAAATTTGTTCTATACTTTTATTTTTATTAACCATTTTTTTATAAATACTATAAAAATGTTTAGGTCTTCCATCTATATCTGAATCTATTTCTGAGTCCTCTAATTTATTATGTAAATCTTCCATTATTTCAGAAATATAAGCTTCTCTTTCAACCCTTTTTTCTGCAATTTGTTTTACTAAGTCATAATATTCTTCTTCATGTAGATATCTAAAAGATATATCTTCAAGTTCCCATTTTATTTTAGACATACCTAATCTATGGGCTAAAGGAGCATATATATCTAATGTTTCCTTTGCTTTCTGTTTTTGTTTATCCTTACTCATATATTTTAATGTTCTTAAATTATGTAATCTATCTGCTAACTTTATAATTATAACTCTAATATCTTTAGCCATTGCAAGTAACATTTTTCTTACATTATCAGCCTGTTGTTCTTCTTTTGTTTTATATTCAATTTTCCCAAGCTTTGTAACTCCCTGAACTAGATAGGCTATTTCATCATTAAATAACTTTTGGATATCTTCATAAGTATAGTCAGTATCTTCTATTACATCATGAAGTAACCCTGAAGCAATTGTGCTTGTGTCCATACCCATTTCAGCCAGTATTATAGCAACATCAATAGGATGAGTAACATAAGGTTCTCCTGATTCTCTTTTTTGATTTTTATGAGCATCGTTTGCTAAATCGTAGGCCTTTTTTATTATATCTGTATCTATATTATTACAATTTTCTTTTATTTTTTGTAATAGATTATTCAACATATGGGTACTCTCCTTTTTTATTTTTAGGAAATTATAAAAAATTTACCCTATAAATAAATTTTTTATAATTTCCTTCCTTCAGTTAATAGTGAACATATAATAGTTTGCGATGACTTGGAGTAAAACGATGGAACATCTACCTCATACAATTCGGTAGATGGGCTTTTACACTAAGGTCAGCCTTCACTACGTTTGGTTTCACTAAGTGTTCAATGCCTAAGCAAACTATTATATGTTTACCTTTTTTATGATTAAGTCTAAAATAATTGGCTGGTTAATACAACCAGCCATTTTCTTCTATTATATAATATCTATTTTAATATTTCAATAAGGCACAATCAAATATATAATAGGCCAGTATGTTAGCCTATTTTGCGTAATACTGCGTCAGCAAATCCTTAGATAACCACGAGTATCTGCAGATTTACTTCCTTGTCTTCCACAAAATATTCGTCACATCTTTGGCCTATTATTTATTTTCATGTGCCTAATATTAAAATTCATAATCAACTAATGACATAACTTCATATTTACCTAATCTATCTCTACCATTAAGCCCTGTAAGTTCAATTGCAAAATCTAAGGATACAACTTCCCCACCAGCTTCTTCAACAAGCTTTGCAACAGCACTTATAGTTCCTCCAGTTGCTAATAAGTCATCAACAATAGCAACTCTTTGACCCTTTTTAATTGCATCTTTGTGTATTTGTAAAGTATCACTACCATATTCTAAATCATAAGTTATTGATACCGTTTCCCCTGGTAACTTTCCTGGCTTTCTAACTGGTACAAACCCAATTCCCATTGCATAGGATACTGGAACTCCATATATAAACCCTCTCGCCTCTGGTCCTACTATTACATCAATATTCTTATCTTTTAAATGTTCTACTATCTTATCAATAGAATATCTTAAAGCTTCTCCATCACCTATTACTGTAGTAATATCTTTAAAGCTTATTCCTTCTTTAGGGAAATTTTCAATTATTCTTATTTTTTCTTTTAGATTCATGATAATCCTCCAATACTAAAAATTATAAACTATATAATTATTTTATACCTATATAAGATAATATCATTTTACCTTATTTATAAACTTAATTATATAGTTATATTAGATTTATTCAAATATTTAGTTATCTGTTCTGCTCTATCTTTATTATTTGTAGTTAAAAGTTCTATTATAATTCGAGCATTATCCATCTTTTTAACTGCATTTATTATTGGTGTTATCATCTCTATTATTTTAATTATGCATTCATTATTCATTTCTGTAATATTATAAAAATTCATAATTGCTCTTAACCCATAATTATTAGTATTTACCAAAAATTTTCTTCCTTCTTTAATAAAAACTCCATTTTCCCCTTTTAAAGGTACCTTTGCCCATTGCTCACCAATAAGTATTAGATCTAAATATCTATTTATACTTTTTATGTTATAATATATCGCAATTGCTTGCATCATCTTAAAGGTCAATCCACTTACAGATAAATTTTTATATCTATATTGGCAACCTTTATTTCTTGGATTTATGTATATGTAATTTTTTTCATTATTTACTTCTTTATTTTCCAAAACAATTAAATCTATACCTAGATCCTTACAAAGCTTTTCTTCACAATCTGAGTTTAAGTCTATTCCTAAAGTAATTAAAATCTGTCCACCTAAAAAACTTACATCGTCTTTTATGCTTTTAGTAGTTATCCCAGCCTTATCCTCATCATGTATTAAATATTCTATATCTGCATTTAAGTATTTCAAAACCAAACTTAAAGATGCAATAGCACATAATCCGTCTACTGTTGGAATTCCATAAATAACTATCTTTTTTCTATTATTAATAGCTTCTACCAGATGTTCAAGAGCTTTATTCATATCTTTAAGTATAAAGGGATTATATCCATTAATATAATTTGGACTATAAATACTCTCCCAAAACTTACGCATTATAAACTCCTCCACAAAAATTAAGAAAACACATACATTATAATGTAAATTTCATAATTTTACAATGTTTTATATCGAAAATAAGAAACCTCCCATATATAGAAGGTTTATCTTATTTTTATCAACCAAAAATTAAGCTAATTCAGCTTTATTTTTATTACTTCTTTTTTTATTTAATATAACTAAAATTGGTGAAGCTATAAATATTGAGGAATATGTTCCTACACCTATTCCTAAAATTAAAGGGAAAGTAAACTCTCTAACTGTTGGTACTAATAAATTTAAAGCTACAATAGTTATTAATGTAGTTACTGATGTATTAATTGATCTTCTTAAAGTTTGATTAATACTTCTATTAGCTACTTCAGCTAAAGGCTCTCTTCTATTTTTATTTCTATTTTCTCTTATTCTATCAAATACTACTATAGTATCATTTATAGAATAACCGACTATAGTTAAAATAGCTGCTATAAATGGTGTATTTACAGGTATATTAAAAACTGCAAATACACTTATTGTAAATAGAACATCATGTAGTAGAGATAATATAGCCGCAATTCCATAATTAAGCTCAAATCTTATAGCTATATATATAAGCATCGCTATACAAGCTGCAAATACAGCAAGTAAAGAATTTCT
>JARIDB010000105.1 GCA_029257045.1 Clostridium sp. | reverse complement strand
TAAAAGCTATAGAAATGATTGATTTAGTAGGAATTCCAGATGCAGAAAGAATGCTTGGGAGGTATCCTCATGAACTAAGTGGAGGTATGAGACAAAGAGTAATGATAGCCATGGCTTTAAGCTGTAACCCTAAATTACTTTTAGCAGATGAACCAACAACAGCTTTAGATGTTACAATTCAAGCTCAAATTCTTGATTTAATGAGAGGAATAAAAGATAAGTTTAATACTTCAATACTGTTAATAACTCATGATTTAGGAGTTGTTGCTGAAATGGCAGATTATGTTGTAGTTATGTATGCTGGAAAAGTAATAGAAAAGGGACCGGTTGAAGTAATATTTAAAAATCCTTCGCATCCATATACTGTGGGACTATTAAAATCTAAACCTGTATTAAATGAAATTAAAGAAAAATTATACTCTATTCCTGGACAAGTTCCAAGTCCTATTGGGATGGAAGAAAACTGTTACTTTAATGAAAGATGTGAATTCTGTTTTGATAAATGTAGAATAGAGCAACCAACCCTGAAATTTATTGAAGATAATCATGAAGTAGCATGTTTTAAGTATGGGAGGTAATTAGATGAGTGAAACAATATTAAAAGTTGATGATTTAAGAAAATATTTCCCTATTAAAGGTGGTATTCTTCAAAAAACTGTTGGTAATGTTAAAGCTGTGGATGGTATTAGCTTTGAAATAAAAAGGGGTGAAACTTTAGGAATCGTTGGTGAATCTGGTTGTGGAAAAAGCACTACAGGAAGAGCTGTTTTAAGGTTAACAGAAAAGACTAGTGGAAGTGTTTTTTATAAAGGAGAAGATATTCATAAGATAAATGATAAAAAGTTAAGATCTTTAAGAACAGATATGCAAATAGTTTTCCAAGATCCTTATTCTTCTTTAAATCCTAGAATGACTGTTGGAGATACAATATCTGAAGCTATGATACATCATGGGCTTATAAATAAAAAAGAAGCTAGAGAGGCAGTTTTAGAGGTAATGGATGTTTGTGGATTATCTAGCTACCAAATAGATAGATATCCCCATGAGTTTTCAGGTGGACAAAGACAAAGAATAGGTATAGCAAGAGCTCTTGCTTTAGATCCTTCTTTTGTTGTACTTGATGAACCTGTATCTGCTTTGGACGTATCAATACAAGCTCAAATAATAAATCTATTAACAGATTTACAAGAAAAGAAAGATTTAACTTATATGTTTATTTCTCATGATTTAGGCGTTGTAGAACATTTAAGTACAAGTGTTGGTGTTATGTATTTAGGAATTATGGTAGAAAAGGCTGAGAAAGCAGAAATATATAAAAATCCACTTCATCCTTATACAAAAGCTTTATTTTCAGCGATACCAGTACCAGATCCAACATTAAAGAAAAAGAGAATTATATTAACAGGAGATATTCCAAGCCCTTCTAACCCACCAAGTGGATGTAAATTCCATACAAGGTGTCCTTATACTAAAGAAATATGTAAAACTGAAGAACCAAGGTTTAAAGATGTTGGTGGAAAACATTTTGTAGCTTGTCATTTAGTTTAGAAGGGAGTTTAAATGTTTAGAAATAAAGAAATAAGAGAAGCTCAAAAACAAAGAGAAAAAGAAATTTATGATAGTATGGGAAGTATTGAAAAACCATCCTTTAAAGAACTGGTAATTATGATGTATAAGCAATATTTAATTATAATACCAACAATTATCGCTGGAATGTTATTAATAATGCTTTTATTAAAAGGAATATTTAAGCTTTGGGGAGTATAATATTATTAATGAATTCAATATTTGTTATGAGAATAGGTCATAAGTTATGGCCTATTTTATTTGTGTTAAATTATAATACCTTATTATGTAAGAATATTTTTTTGAAAATATAGCAACAAATTTTTAAAATAAAGAATAATTTATTTGTACATATAAGGTTTAAATAACCACTTAATGAAATATTAATAATCTCTTGTTGAAAAATATATAATATTATGTTAAAATAACCTTAAGTCAAAATTGAAGTTAAAGGTAGGAGAAATATGAAAAACTCAATGGGGAAAATATTATATTTACTGGGATCTGTATTTATATTTGTATTAATAACAACTTTTGCAGTTAGACTTATTGTTTATCTATTACCTATAATAGCAATAATTTATTTAATATATAAATTATATGGATTTATTAAGAGGAAATTTAAAAAAGATGATAATATTAATATAGAATATAAAGAATACTCTGATGAACAAAAGGGAGAATATGACTCTGAGATAGATGATGAAAATACTGAAATTATAGATGTAGAATATGAAGAAATCGATAAATAAAAAGAGAGGAGACTCTCTTTTTTTGAATTTAAATATGAAAGATATTTGTAATGGCGATTCATTTATTGTATAATTATCTTAGTTAAAAGCGGATTGGGGTGCAATATATGAATAAAATAAAAATGAAAACACCATTAGTTGAAATGAATGGAGATGAAATGACAAGGATTATTTGGGATATTATAAAGGAAGAATTATTGAATCCTTTTATAGAGCTTAACACAGAATATTATGATTTAGGTTTAGAATACAGAAATGAAACTGATGATAAGGTTACCTTTGAAGCGGCAGAAGCTATAAAAAAATACGGAGTTGGGGTTAAGTGTGCAACAATAACACCTAATGCTGAAAGAGTC
>JARIDB010000144.1 GCA_029257045.1 Clostridium sp. | reverse complement strand
TTTTGGGAAAGTTATATACAAAAGAACATATCAGGCTTAGGGCAAGCCCCCCCCCGCGAGATTTCTGTGGGTTGTAAAAAAGATAATGAAGCATACAAAATTAATAGATTTTGTATGCTTTTTACTTTGTTTTAAATATGCTAAATAAGCTTATATGTTCATAATATTTTTGTTTTAAAACAGTAATTGATAAATATTATCAAATAGTGAGGATTATAGAGGATATAGCAAAGAAATTAACACAAAGGGCTCAAAAGATAGTGATAATCATTTTCAATCATGAAAAGAATATGGTATTATGATAAAGTAATTTGATTTAAAAAAGGAGGTAGACCATGGCTAGAGAAAGAGGCCCAAGGTTTAAACAGTCTAGAAGGCTTGGATTAAATGTTTCAGGACATCCTAAAGCTATGAATAGAGCTGGAAAGGGAACAAGCAGAGTAGATAAGAAGTTATCTGAATATGGTATAAGACTATTAGAGAAACAAAGATTAAGAGCATATTATGGAGTTTTAGAAAAACAATTTAGAAAATATGCTGAAGATGCATTTAAAAGCAAGGAATATACAACTGGAGAAGCTTTATTAATAAGATTAGAATCTAGATTAGACAATCTTGTATACAGAATGGGATTTGCAAATTCTATAAGAGCTGCAAGACAAATGGTTAATCATGGACATATATTAGTTAATGGAGAGAAAATTGATATTCCATCATATAAGGTAAAACCGGGAACAGAAATTTCTTTAACAGAAAAATCAAGAAAATCCCTAAATTATATTGAAAATATAAATGGTTATATAAACACCTTACCTTACATAGACTCTAATTTAAGTGAGTTTAAGTCTATATATACTAGATATTCACAAAGAGATGAATTACCAATAGAAATTAATGAGAATCTAATAGTTGAGTTCTATTCTAGGTAATTATTCTAGATTATAAGGTTCATAACTTCTTAAAGATTAAAGTATATTTTGCCGTTATAGAAAGCTATACAGTGCTGTGTATAGTTTTTTATTTTTAAATTTAAAGCTAAAGAAATATTTTGAAATTGTAAACAGCTTGAGAGAAAACTTTTAGGGTGGTAGTCTAAAAATCCTTTTTAAGAAACTAAACTTTTGATTTGAATCACATCAATGTTATTAAGAGAAACATATAATAAATTTAAAGCTAACTAGGAAACATAATAATATATAAGTTCTAGTTAATAAAAGATTTGAAATAAATAATGGCGGTGATTTAATTGAGTAAAAATATAGTTATAATTGGTGGAGGTATTGCAGCTGTAAGTGCAATAAAATCAATTAGAGAAATAGATAAAGAAATAAATATATATGTATTTCAAAATGAAAAGTATCTTCCTTACTACAGAACTAAATTAACAAAAAGTCTTTTTGGTAACCTTGAAGAAGATAAGATATTACTTCAAAAGAAGGAATGGTATGATTCAAATAATGTAAAACTATGTGTAGATAAAGAAGTTACTTTTATTGACACTATAAATAATAAAATTCAATTAGAGGATAAAACCTTTTTTGAATATGACAAGTTATTAATAGCAACTGGAGCTAGAAACTTTACACCTCCTATAGATGGAATAAATAAAAAGAATATTTTTACAATAAGGGAACTTAATGATGTAGAAGCTATTAAAGCTAATATAGAAGATAAAGAAACTATATTAAATATAGGAGGAGGAATACAAGGTTTAGAGGCTGCATGGGCTTTTAGTCAAAATAATAAAAATGTTATTGTAGTTGAAGCTTTAGAAAGATTAATGCCTCGTCAGTTAGATAGAAGAGCTTCTGAAGTGCTGCAAAGCTCAGTAGAAAACTCTAACATAAAAGTTCTTTTAAATTCTAATGTAGAGAAAATACTAGGAGAAGATAAAGCGGAAGGTATTAGTTTAAAGGATGGAAATAATATTGATTGTGACATGATAGTTTATTCTGTTGGCATAAGGGCTAATACAAAACTACTTGAAAATAAAGAAGTGAAAATTAATAAAGGAATTGTAGTTAATAATAAAATGCAAACTAACATAGAAAATATTTATGCAGCAGGAGATGTTGCAGAATTACCAGGGCAAATAGGTGGACTTTGGAACGTAGCATCTGGAGAAGGAAAAGTAGCAGGCTATAATATGGTTGGCAAAGAAGTTAAATATTCTAATTTAACACCAATTACAATGATGAATGCCTTTAATATTTCTTTATTTTCAATGGGAGATATAGATGAAGAAAACTACGATAAAACAATAGTAGAAGATAATAAAGATGAGTTAACATATAAAAGGTTATTCTTAAAAGATAATAAAATTATAGGGGCAATCCTTTTAGGAGATACTAAAAGCTCTATGATTTTAAAGAAAGCAATAGAAAATAAAACTAAGGTTCCTAATATGGATTCATTAGAATCATTTAATGATATAATTTCAGAATTAAAAAGATAAGAAATGACCTATTTTTAATAAGATAATTAAGCATACAAAATGAATAGATTTTGTATGTTTTTTATTTACAAAATTTAATAAATAAACATTATGAAAAGTATTGAAAATAATGTATAATCTATTATATATTTACTGTAATAAGTTGCTTATTATGAATGTTTTTCTAGTAGAGATAAGTGGAAGAGGAGTTTGATTTAAGTGGAAGTAAGATCTAGTAAAGATAAAATTGAAGAACTAAGAGAGCTTGTTAATACAATAATAGTTTCAGAAAATTATGATGCTGATTATTTGATAAAAAAAAGCCGAGAATTAGATATATTGATTGTACAAGCGTTAAAGGAAATGAATTTTGCAAAGAAGATATTTGGAAATAGGTCTATTAGTGAATTTTATGAGTTTGATATTATGTTAGATAAGATTAAAAGATTTGAGAAAAATTATAATTCTATGAGAATTGTGGATCCAATAACAAAAGAAGTTTTAGAAATTAAAAAAGATGAATTATACAAAGTTGATAATAGTTGTTATAAATTTTTCAAAAAGGAAAGTGAATGTCAAAATTGTATTTCAAGAAGAGCATGTGATAGTGATGATATACTTATGAAGAGAGAATCTTTTGATGAAAAAGAATTTATTGTAACAGCAGTTCCAATTTTCATTCATGGAAAAAGACTTTCAGTAGAATTATTTAAAGATGTAAGTAATAATGAGGAAAGTATTTAGGATGCAGGTAAAGTTTATGAAAAAACAAATAGTAATATACATTTATAATAAGCAAAATAATAAAATAAAGAGACATACAAAATAATTAGATTTTGTATGTCTCTTTTGTTTTTAATATTTTATTTTATAAGATATTATTGATTTAATATGGGGTAAGGAGAAAATCAAAGCATATTTCTTGAATATAAAGAATATTATCTATTAGCAATTGATAGATTCATAATTTAGCTTAAAGTGAACAAATAATAGGTTAGTATGACTTCAATTTAAGAATTAAATAACTAAAATATTATAAGTTTACTTTTTATTTATATAATAGAAATCAAAAAAAGAAAGGAATATAGTATGTACAAAATAGCAGTAGCAGGGACAGGTTATGTAGGACTAGTTGCAGGAGTTTGCTTTGCAGAAGTAGGTCATCAAGTTACTTGTATAGATATTGATAAGAAAAAGGTTGATTTAATTAAATCAGGAATTTCTCCAATTTATGAAGCAGATTTGGAAGAACTAATGCAAAAGAATTATGCTGAAGGTAGAATTAATTATACTACTGATTATAAATCAGCTTATAAAAATGCAGATGCTATTTTTATAGGAGTTGGAACTCCAGAGCAGGAAGATGGTTCTGCAAATTTAAGTTATATAGCTACTGTTGCAAGGCAAATAGCTGAAAATGTTGAAAAAGATTGTCTTGTAGTTGTGAAATCTACAGTACCAGTTGGCACTAATGATAAGGTAGAACAGTTCATCAAAGATTTTTTAATTAATCATGTTAAGGTAGAAGTAGCTTCAAATCCAGAGTTTTTATCACAAGGTACAGCAGTCCAGGATACCCTTCATGCTGCAAGAATTATTATTGGAACTGAAAGTAAATGGGCAGAAGATATGCTTATGAAAATATATGAGCCTTTTAATTTGCCAATAGTATCAGTAAATAGAAGGTCTGCAGAAATGATTAAATATGCATCAAATGATTTTCTTGCACTTAAGATATCTTATATAAATGAGATAGCTAACCTTTGTGAACTTGTTGGAGCTAATATTCAAGATGTAGCAAAAGGTATGAGTTATGATGAACGTATAGGTAAAAAATTCTTAAATGCTGGTATAGGTTATGGTGGGTCATGTTTCCCTAAAGACACAAAAGCTCTTAAATATTTAGCAAGCCAAAATGGGTATGAACTTAAAACTATTAGAGCTGCGATTTATGTAAATAAAAATCAAAAGACAATATTATATAGAAAATCATCAAGACGTCTTATTACTTTTAATGGTTTAAAAGTTGCAGTTCTTGGACTTACCTTTAAGCCAGGAACAGATGATTTAAGAGAATCACCATCCCTAGAAAACATACCTTTATTATTAGAAAAGGGAGCAAATATTTATGCTTATGACCCTGTAGGAAAGGATAACTTTAATAAAATATATCTAGAAGGAAAAAATGGACAAGGTACAATAAAGTATGTTGAAAATATTGAAGATGCTTTAAAAGATGCTAATGTATGCTTTATATTTACTGAATGGGAAGAAATTAAGGCTATTAAACCAGATGAGTATAAAAAACTTATGAGAACTCCTTTAGTATATGATGGAAGAAATATCTATAATATCAATGATATGAAAGAATCAGGCGTAGAATACTATTCAATAGGAAGATAATAAGATTGTTTTAATATTTAAATGTAATTTAATATGAAAGCCCATCTACCGAGCGCATAGAGGTAGATGGGCTTTTATATGTTTAATTAAAATAAGTGTAACAAATAATTAACAAATTCATATAATAGAATAAATCGAAAGAGAATATTAAGTAAGAAGGATTATTAACTTATATATATGGGGGGAGAAGGTATTTGGAAGAAAAATTAATAAGTATTGAAGAAGTTATAAGAACATTAAAAAAAAGAAAGAAACTTATAGTAATAATAACATTATTATTTACATTATCTTCAGCAGCAATAAGCCTTTTTGTAATTAAACCAAAGTATGAAGCAAACACAAAGTTTTTTATAGGTAAAGAGGCTACAGGAGAAAATCAGAATTATAGTCAAAGTGATGTGATAATGTACCAAACATTAATGAAAACATATTGTGAAGTAATAAAAACCAATGATCTTATTTTAAAAGCCGTAGAGGATGCTAATTTAAACTTAAAAGCAGAGGAAGCACTAGAACAGTTAACAGTAATCACAATTGCTGATACACAAATTTTAGAAGTTAAGTTTAAAAGTGAAAATGCAAAAGAATCAAGAGATTTAATTGAAAAGATTACAAAAGAATTTATTAATATATCAAAGGAATTGTATCCAAATGCAAATATAAAGATTTTGCAAAAAGTAACACTACCAGAGAAACCAGTAAGCCCTAATAAAAAAATTAATATTGCAATAGGTTTCTTATTAGGATTAATGGTTAGTGTTGGGTTAGCATTTATATTAGAATTTTTAGATAAAACAATTAAAACAAAGGGTCAACTAGAAAAAGAATTTGATATACCTGTAATTGGATTTACTAAAAATATAAATGAAGATTAAGAGATGTTAAAAAGATTAAGTTTAAGTAAAATAACATACTGATTCCTATTTATAAAAGGAGGAGGGAAGATTGAAGAAGGTTATTTATTTAATTTTAAAAAGAATAATGGATATTGTAGGTTCTATAATAGGTATCATTTTACTAAGTCCAATGTTATTAGTTATAGGAATTTTAATAAAAAGGGAATCTAAAGGAAGTGTAATATTTTCTCAAACTAGGGTTGGATTAAATGGAAAGGAATTTAAAATGTATAAACTTAGGTCAATGGTAGATGATGCAGAATACCTTAAAAAGAAATTAGAAGATGAAAATGAAATGACAGGGCCTATGTTTAAAATAAAAAATGATCCTAGGATTACTAAGATAGGAAGATTTATAAGAAAAACAAGTATAGATGAATTGCCACAATTAATTAATGTTCTAAAAGGCGAAATGAGTTTAGTCGGACCAAGGCCAAGCCTTCCAAATGAAATAAAAAAATTTGAAATTTGGATGATAAAAAGACTAGAAATAAAACCTGGACTTACATGCTATTGGCAAATATCAGGAAGAAATAATATTAGCTTTGAAGAATGGATGAAGCTTGACATTGACTATGTAAATAATAGAAATATGCTATTAGATATAAAATTAATACTAAAAACAATTACCCTATTACTAGGAGATAAAAATGCATGTTAAAGAAAGGAAAAAGTAAAATGGAAGATTCAAAATGAAAAAACTTTGCTTTATAGCTTCAACAGGAGGACATTTTGATCAACTAATGATGCTAAAGCCAATTATGGATAAATATTATAGCTTTATTATAACTGAAAAAACAGCTTATCAATCTGTAAAAGATAGTAGAAAAACCTACTATTTAAAACAAGTAAATAGGCAAGAAAAAACATGGATGTTTAAAATGTTAGCAAACACCATAGATAGCTTGAAAATATTTATAAAAGAAAAACCAGATGTAGTTATATCAACAGGTGCTTTAGTAACCATACCAATGTGCATAATAGCTAAAGCATTTAGAAAAAAGCTTATATTTATTGAATCTTTTGCAAAAATAACTAGTCCTACCATAACAGGAAAGCTTTTATATAAATTTGCAGATCAGTTTTATGTACAATGGGAAGATATGATTAAGGTGTATCCTAAGGGGATTTACAAGGGGGGAATATATTGAATGTTTTAAGAAAGGTATGTGCCTTTTTGCCTACAAAGTTTGTTATGTACGCAGATAATTTTAGAGCTTATGGTAAGATATTAAATTTAAAAGAGCCAAAGTATTACGGAGAAAAGATACAATGGATAAAACTATATGGGCAGGTTGAAAGATTTAGTACCTTTGTGGATAAATATTTAGTTAGAGATTATGTTGAAGAAAAAATAGGAATAGAATATTTGCCTAAATTATATAAGGTATATAAAAATGTTGATGAAATAGATTATGATGAATTACCAGAAAGGTTTGTTTTAAAGATTAATAATGGTTCTGGTGGAAACATTATATGTAAAGATAAATCAATATTAGATAAGGCTTTAACTAATAAAAAGCTTAAAAAACTAATGAATGAAAACTACTATAAATACACAAAAGAGATTCAATATAAGAATGTAAAAAAAGTGATAATATGCGAAGAATATTTAGAAAATAGACAAGGGGATTTAGTAGAATATAGCTTACATTGTTTTGATGGAAAGGTTAAGTTTATTGAAGTTCATACAGATAGGTTTAATGAATATAAAGAAAATTATTATTATCCTGATTGGTCAGAAGCTAAGTTTAGGGGAAAGTTAAAAAAAAGTTCGAAAAGTATAGAAAAACCAAAAGAATTAGAAAAGTTAATTGAACTTGGAGAGGTGTTAGCTTATGAATTCTCTTATGTGAGGGTAGATTTTAATGATGTAGATGATAGGTTATATTTTGGTGAACTTACCTTTACACCATCTAACGGTACAGAAGGATTTTATCCAATTGAACAGGATTTAGAAATAGCTAATATGATAGATATTGAAAATTATAAAATAATTAAATTAGATGATAAGGGAATGGAATAGTAAGTAAGATTTTAGTTGGGGGAGAGTTTTCTGATATGATACCAAAAGTTATACACTACTGCTGGTTTGGGAAAAATAAAAAACCTAATATAGTAAATAAATGCATAAATACATGGGTTAAATATCTTAAAGGTTACAAGATAATAGAGTGGAATGAAGAAAACTTTGATATAAATACTTGTAGTTTTACCAAAGAAGCTTACAAAGATAAAAAATGGGCGTTTGTATCAGATTATTGTAGGCTTTGGGTGCTATACAATTATGGAGGTATTTATTTAGATACTGATATTGAAATTTTAAAAACATTAGATGATTTATTAGATAATAATTCCTTTACGGGAGTTGAAGATAAAGAAGAAATAGCCTTTGGTATATGGGGATGTGATAAGGGCGATAAGTTTTTAGGTGAGGTTTTAGAATATTATAATACATTAAATTACTTGGAATATAAGGAGAACTTACAAGACTTAGCAATTCCAATACACATCACAAATATTGCAAACACATTAGGATATATAAAGCTAGAGAATAGTATTTCTTATTTTTATGATGATGTAGCAGTATATCCTAAAGAATATTTTTACCCTAAAAGGCATTCTTGGGAGGAACCTAAGATCACAGAAAACACATATACAATTCACCATTATGAAGGGACCTGGAGGAAGCCACATCAAATATTAAGATCTAAAACTAAAGAAAAATTATTAAATATTATTAGAGGCTTTAAGTAACTTATAAGAAGATTATAAGAAATGTTATAGGAATACTACTGTTTATATGAAGTTACTTTATAAGGTGAAGAAATTTGCTGTAGAGGATTGGAAGGTATGAGATATAGTGAATAAGCTTGGAGGTGAAGGGTGTGGTTAGTTTAATTATACCGGTTTTTAATGTGGAAGAATATTTAGAAGAATGTTTAGAAAGTATTATAGCACAAAGCTTTAGTGATTATGAAGTGATACTTGTTGATGATGGATCTACTGATAAAAGTAGGTCAATAATTAATGATTATGAAAAAAGGTTTAATAATATAAAAATACTATATCAAAAAAATAAGGGAGTTTCAGAAGCAAGGAACTTAGCTTTAAAACATGCTTCTGGAGAATATGTTTTATATGTAGATTCAGATGATTTTTTAAAGTCAAATATGTTAGAGCTAATGGTTAATAAAGCTAAGAAAACTAAAACTGACATAGTTATATGCAATTACACTCTTTATTATGGAGTTAATAGTAGTAACAATAAAGAGTTTAGTTATAACATTGTAGAATCTAAAATGTATTATCCAATTGAAGCTGTAGATATGATGTTAAACTTTAAACTTCAAGGGCAGCTTTGGAATAAGTTATTTAAACGAAGCTTACTTATAGAAAATAACTTTGAATTTGAACCAGGGAGATATATTCAAGATATATTTCCTGTTTTTAAAGTAATAAATAAAAGTGGGAAAATAGCATTTATAGATGAAGCTTTATATTATTATAGGCAAAGAGAGACTTCAACTATTCATAAAAGAAACATTAAATTAGTAGAAGATTATTACCATGCAATGTATAGCATAATTCAATATATTATTGAAAATAAAATTAAAGTAAACGCTACTAGTTTTAAAGTATTTAAGGCAAGTGTTTTATCTTATTTTATTTATCATTATACTAATGCAAATGCTGAAAATAGTTATAAGGATTTTAAAATATCTAAATATATAAGTTTAGATATTAAAATTAGAGATTTTATATTCTTAAAAAATCTAAATAAAAGAGAAAAATTAAGATTACTTTTATGGAAATTAAAAGTATTTAATTTAATAAAAAAAATAAGAATAAAAATTTTGTTAATTATTAATTGAATAGTTAGGAGAGATATGAATAATAAAAGGATAGTCAAAAATTATTTATACAATATAGGGTATGAAACTTTAATTTTAATATTACCTGTAATAACAGCTCCATATATAGCTAGAGGTTTAGGAGCCGATGGTATAGGAAGTAGTGATTATAGTAGTTCTTTTGCTTTAATGTTTTCTGCCTTTGGAAGATTTGGTATAGAAAAATACGGAAGTAAACATATAGCCTATAACAGAGATAATAAAGAGAAGATGAGTAAAACATTTTGGGATATATGGTTTTTGCAGGTTATATTTAGTCTTTTATCAACAATTGCTTATATTATATTTTTAACATTTCAAGGAAGCTCTTTAAGAATTTTATTTATACTACAACTACCTATAGTTTTATCATCATTGATAAGTATAAGCTGGTTTTATATAGGAATAGAGAATTTTAAAAAGATAGTAATTAGAAACACCTTTATAAGAGCTATTAGTGTCATAGCAATATTTACTTTAGTAAAAAGCTATAGTGATTTAAACATATATATTCTTATTAATTCATTATCAGCGTTATTAGGGGGGATTACATTTTGGATATCTATACCTAAATATGTGAATATATTTAAATTTTCAGATATAGAAATAAGACCACATATTAGAGAAACATTTATATATTTTATTCCACAAATATGCATCCAGCTATATACAGTAGGGGATAAAATTATTATAGGAGCTTTAACAAGTGTTACAAATGTAGGATATTATTCACAAAGTTTACGGATTCCTAAAATGTCCTTAGCCTTTATTACATCCTTAAGTACTGTGCTTATGCCTAAAATTGCAAATCTATATAGAAAATCTGATATGAAAAATATAGAAAAGTATTTAAAAAAATCTCTGCAAATAACAATTTGTATAGGAATATTTGGGGCAAGCTCTATGGCAGCAGTATCTAGCAAATTTGTTCCAATATTTTTTGGTGAAGATTTTAATGTGATAATTCCATATATGATGGTAACAAGCTTAATAGCCATAATTATACCAATAGGATTAGTTTTTACAAATCAATTTACTATACCTACTAGTAAAAATAGGGAGTATGTAATTCCAATAATTTTAGCAGCCATTATGAGTGTGATTTCTAATTTAATTCTCATACCAATTATAGGAATAATAGGAGGAATTATCTCAGTAATATTAACTGAATTAACATGCACTAGTTTAAAAATAATATTAGTTAGAAAATATTTAGATTTGAAGGAATTATTTAGAAAAACATATATTTATTTCTTTTTTGGAAGTATTAATTTTATTGTTGTCTATTTAAGTAGTTCCATTATTAAAACTAATATTATAACCTTAATCCTTATGTGTGGATTATGTTTTTTAGTTTATGGGGTATTAATACTTGTATTTAATAATCCAATTAGGACAGATATTTTAAATTTAGTTAAGAAAAAAGCTTAAATATTAGTTGGAATTATATCTCGGGGGTACAAGCATAGACTGATGATTCAGTAGTTAGAGAGTAGATTAAGTAAACTTGATTTAGAAAAGTATTAGTTAAAATTACACTAAAGAGGCACACCTCTAGAAGTGCAACTTATATTGAGGTTAGTGTTAAAGTGGCTAGACAAAGACAAAGGTTTTAAATTTAATGAAAAATATATAGAAAATAAAGTTGGATTTTTAGTAAGGAAAGAAAGCAATACTTTAAGAAAGGGGACTATAGTGATCTTTATAACAGTTGGAACTCAAAAATTTCAATTTAATAGATTACTCAAAGAAGTTGATAAATTAATAGAAGAAAAGAAAATTACAGAAGAAGTATTTGCTCAAATTGGATATTGTGACTATAAGCCTAAAAATTATAGTTATAAGAATTTTATAGATAGGGATGAATATGAAAATACAATAAAAAAGTGCCAAAAGGTAATAACTCATGGTGGAACAGGAGCTATTGTTGGAGCGGTAAAACAAGGAAAGAAGGTAATTGCAATTCCAAGGCTTAAGGAATTTGGTGAACATGTAGATGATCATCAAATTCAAATAGTATCTGAATTTAAAAAAATAGGATTTATAGTAGGAATTGAAAGTGCTGATATGTTAGGTAAGGCAATTGATGATATAAATAAAATAGATTTAAAAGAATATATTTCAAATACACATAACATTATAGCAGAAATAGAAAAATTTATAGAAAAATTGAAAATAAAAGGGTTGAAAAGTAAAGATATTTTTAAATAAATACATCTAAATATGAGGAGGGGAGTTTGTAGAATTGAATATATTATATTTAAATAACTCAGTACATTTAGGTGGGGATACAAGATGTATTTTAAAACTTTGTAAGGAACTTAAGGATAATAATAAGATTATAATGGCTAGTAGTGGAGGAGTATTGATAAGTGAATTTCAAAAAATGGGAATTAGACATTATGAAATAAAAAACTATAAAACTAAATATTTAAATATTATTAATATTGTAAATATAATTTTTGCTATTATAGAAATTATTAAAATAGTTAAAAAGGAAAAAATAGATATTATACATAGTCATCATAGAATGACTACGCTAATGTCAAAGATAGCATCAAAGTTTGCATCTGTAAAAGTAATTCATACTCAACATTTATGTATTAAAAATAAATTTTATCTTACTAGAATTTCTTTAAGGAATATAAAAACAATAACTGTTAGTGAGGGCGCTAAGGAAATTTTGAAAAGAAGATGTAAGTTAGATAAGAATAATATAACAACTATATATAACTCAATAGAAATAGAATGTGAAAATAAAGAAATAGATTCTAAATTATTAAAATTAAAAGAAAAAGGATTTTTTTTGGTAGCTCAGGTAAGTAGAATTATTGATTATAAAGGAGTCTACGATTTTGTAGATGTGGCAGAAAAGACTGTTAAGATTAATAAAAATATAAGATTCCTATTAATTGGTGAAGGGGAAGAAGGTGAAAAGTTAAATAGGTATATAAAAGAAAAAGATTTAGATGGATATGTATATATGCTAGGAAGTAAGGATAATGTTATTGAACAATTAAAATATATAGATTTAATTTTACTATGTTCATATATAGAAGGGTTGCCATTAGTCCCATTGGAGGCATTTTCACAAGGTATTCCGGTGATTGCTACAAATATAGTTGGTACAAATGAAGAAATAATAGATGGGGAAAATGGATTTTTAGTTAAAGAAAAAGATATAGAAGGCTTTACTGAAAATATAATTGATATTTTTGAGAATAGGGAATTATATAATTATTTAAAGGGGAATGCCTATAGAACATTTAATGAGAAATTTACTGTGGATAAATATATATCAGGACATATAAGTTTATATAATCAAGTGTTAGATAAAAGGTAGATAGTTTTAACACTAAATTTAGTTATCGCTGCACTCAACTTCATTAAGTGTTCAATGCCTCACTAAGAGCTCAATGCTAGTGTTAGGAGATAAGTTATAAGTATGGGGAAATATGAATCTGTATCACATACTAAAGAAAAATTAATAATGAATTTATTTTTTATGATAGTTATAATGAGTCAAGGAATTAGAGAAATGTTAAATAATATAACAAAAACGAGTATATTTAATTATCACCTAATTCCAATAGGTATAATATTATTAATGGTATTTAATAATAGTAATAAATTAAGTATTAAAAGTCTTATTTTAATATTTTCAATAATTGGGTTTATAGGAATAGGATTTTTATCT
>JARIDB010000041.1 GCA_029257045.1 Clostridium sp. | reverse complement strand
TAAGAATGCCACGTAAAAATGGATTAGAAATGATAGCAGAATCTAAAAAATTAGTGAATTTTGAAAGTATTATTCTTACTAGCTATAGCCATTTTGATTATGCTAAAGAGGCAATTAATTTGGGGGTAAGTAGCTATGTTTTAAAGCCTATAGACGAAAAAGAATTATTAGAGATAGTAAAGGGTATTAAATCGAAAATAAAAGATAGAAAAGTTGTGCAAAATATAAAATCTCATTCAAATAGCGAGGGAGAATTAGACTTTACAAATTTAAAGGTATATATAGATAATGATAGTACAAATACTTACGTTAAGCATGCTTTAGAGAAAATAAGAAAAGAATATAATGAAAAAATCAGCATAGAAGCAATTGCAGAGGAACTTTTAATAAGTCCAAGTTATTTAAGTAGAAAATTTAAAAGTGCTACAGGATATACCTTTTTAGATTTATTAAATAAATACAGAATACAAAAGTCTATAGATATAATCTTAAAAGAAAAAGGGAAGTATAGGGTTTATGAAATATCAGATATGGTAGGATTCACAGATTATAAACATTATTGTACTGTATTTAAAAAATATACTAATTTATCTCCAAAAGAATTTATAAAAGGTGAAAGTGTTATTTTAAAATAGTGATTATAGATTTAAATATGAATAATTTTAGAATGTATTTTTAATTACTTAATATTCTATTAAAACCTAGGGGGAAGAAAGATGATAAATAAAGATTCAAATTACTTTATAAAAAAATTAAAGATGGATGCTCATGTAGAAGGTGGATATTTTAAAGAAACTTTCTTATCTGAAGATGAAGATGATCATGGAAAAAGCCTGTATAGTAGTATATATTTCTTACTTAGAACAGGAGAAGTCTCTAACTTTCATAGATTAAAAGAAGATGAACTTTGGTATTTTCATGCTGGAGAATCTTTAACTATATATATAATTGATGAGAAGGGGAATTTAATAACTAAGAAGCTAGGACTAATATAGAAGAGGGGGAAGAACCCCAAGTATTAGTTAAAAAAGGATGGATATTTGGATCTGCTATGAATGAAGAAGGTTATGCTTTAGTTGGATGCATGGTTGCACCAGCCTTTTCTTATAATAGTTTTGAATTATTTGATAGAAAAGACTTATTACAGCGTTATCCAAATCATAAAGAAGTTATTTTAAAACTAACTAGGGAATAGGTGTAATTCACTTATATTGAGAATATAAACTAAAAATTGGCTACAATAAATAGTTGTGTTCCATGGGTTTAATATCTTCGCAAAGAATTTCTAAGCTTATAATGTCCCTAGGTCAAGTGGTTAGCCTTAACTCGCTTCGCTCAAACAAAGGCCAACACTAAGACCTATGAACATTATTGCACTAAGAAATTCTAATTGCTTGATATATACCCACTACACACAATCTATTTTTTTTCGCCAATTTTTTTGATGTTAAATAATAATATAAGGTGAATTTGAGAGTGAAACTTAAACCGAAGGAAACAATTCAGGAAAACTGAATTATAAATTTAGTAATAAGATATAAAAATAAGAATTTTGAAATAAGGAGATAATCAAAATTAAAAGAAGGATAAACGGAAGTCGATGGATAAATTCTATTTAAATTAGAACTTTTATATGAGAAAAAAAATTATATTTAATGTATAATTTAAAGTATTGTATAAAATTAATACAAACTTTTTACTGATAGTAGATTTGTAATTTAGAAGGAGTAGATTTGTAGTGAAATTAGTTAAAAGAGATGGAAGTATATCAGTCTTTGATAAAGGTAAAATTGAAGAGGCTGTTTTAAAAGCGATGAAAAATGGAAGTGGAATTTATTTAGTAGATGTAGCAAAACAAATAGCTGATGATGCTGAAGACCATTTTACTAAAGAGGGAAAGGAACCAACTATATATAAAATAGAAACTTATGTATATGATAGATTAGTTCATTATGGACAATCATTAACGGCAAAGGCTTATGAAGGCTATAGAGCAGTCCAGGAGTTTAAAAGAAATACAAATACTACTGATGAAAGTATATTAAGTTTACTTAATAAAACAAATGAAGATGTGATGAAAGAAAATTCAAATAAAAATTCAGTTATTGCTGCTACTCAAAGAGATTTAATAGCAGGGGAAGTATCTAAGGATATATCTAGAAGAAGACTTATTGATTCTCATTTAGTTCAAGCTCATGACGAAGGTGTTTTCCACTGGCATGATATGGACTATACTTTATCAAACATATTTAATTGCTGTTTAATTAATTTAGAGGATATGTTAAACAATGGTACAGTAATTAATGATAAATTAGTTGAATCACCAAAGTCCTTTAGCACAGCTTGTACAGTGACAACACAAATTATGGCACAGGTTGCTAGTAATCAATATGGTGGACAAAGTATAACAATTAAGCATTTAGCTAAGTTCTTAAAGTTAACAGAAGAAAAGTATTATAAACTATTTAAGGAAAGCTGTAGTGATGATGAGCTTGCAAGAAATTTAGCTAAGGATATGAAACTTAAAGAGCTTAAAGATGGAATTCAAACTATTAGATATCAATTATCTACGTTACAAACAACTAATGGTCAAATAGGCTGTCTATGTTAGAAATAATATAGATAATTAGGCGGTGAACCTGTAGATACAGGGTGTGCTATGTATAAAATAGTGCTATCGGTGAAAACTAAGTCATAAGGTGACATAAGAGTGGAAATATATTTAAACTTATGATATGTCAATACCGAGCCAAGTTTGAGAAGTAATTCTCTTAAAGGTGTAACGACTAGCTTATACGATCCTAAGGGATTATGAAAAGCGTACTATGTAGGTGAAATTCCTATGTGGGAAGTGCCGTCCACCCTAACGCTATAAGACGAGGGTGAAGAGATAGTCTGTTATATGTGAAAACATATTGGGAGCACGCAAGCTCCATTTAGTACAATTTATTTGGAAATTGAAGAAGGTAGTCCTTATGAAGATGAAATGGCTTTAATCTGTGAAGAAATGATAAAACAAAGATTAGAAGGCATGAAAAATTATAAAGGGCAGGAAATAGGAGAAGCTTTTCCAAAGCTTATTTATTTATTAGATGAACATAACTGTCTTGAAGGTGGAAAATATGATTATATAACAAAACTTTCAGCAGAATGTACTGCAAAAAGATTAGTTCCAGATTATCAATCTGCTAAGATAATGAGAATGAACTACGAAGGAAACACTTTTCCACCAATGGGTTGTAGGTCGCACTTGAGCCCTTATAAAACTGAAGAAGGCGAATACAAGTGGTATGGAAGGTTTAACCAGGGAGTGGTGTCCTTAAATTTACCACAAATAGGAATTACGGCAAAAGGAGATATGGATTTATTTTGGCATATGCTAGATCAAAGGTTAGAACTTTGTAAAGAGGCTCTTTTAGCTAGACATAATATGCTTATTAATACAGTATCAGATGTTTCGCCAATACATTGGCAGCATGGGGCAATAGCAAGACTTGAAAAAGGAGAAAAAATAGAGAAGCTTCTTAAAAATGGATATTCAACATTATCGCTAGGATATGTTGGAGTATATGAAATGGTACAAGCACTTTTAGGAGTTAGCCATACAACAGAAAAAGGAGAAAAGTTTGCTTTAGCTGTTATGAATCATATGAATGAAGCTTGTCAAAAATGGAAAGAAGAAACTGGATTAGGTTTTAGCTTATATGGAACACCTGCAGAAAATTTAATTTATAGATTCTGTAGAATAGATAGAAATAAGTTTGGAATTATACCTAATGTTACAGATAAACTTTATTATACAAATACTTACCATGTTCATGTATGTGAAGAAATTGATGCATTTAGTAAATTGAAGTTTGAATCTCAATTTCATAATATAAGCCTTGGGGGATGTATATCTTACGTAGAAGTTCCTGATATGTCAAGAAACCTCGAGGGAGTAGAACAATTAATTAATTTTATATATCATAATATTCAATATGCAGAGATTAATACTAAACCAGATATATGCTACTCTTGTGGTTATACAGGAGAAATTAAGTTAAGTGAAAACTTAGAATGGTATTGTCCATCTTGTGGAAATAAAGATGAAGATGAAATGCAAGTTATGAGAAGAACTTGTGGGTTAACATAATGGCTCACGGTAAATTGCTTAAACTGCTGGAACGCCCTTAGAGCTGTATAAACTACAACATAATTGGAAACAATAAGTGTGAATGTTTGAAAATTATACAGATTGGGTAATCAGCATCCAAGCCTCTGTAAAATGAGGAAGGTTCAGAGACTATAATAGCAACATAAATGTAAGTTTATGAAGGTATAGTCCACTCCCCTAAAAAATATCGGGAAACCGAGGGTATAAAGGATATAGGAACAAACTTTTGGAACAAAGGTAGAACAGCTGAAATAGGAGATAGAGTTCTTCATTTGTAATAGGAGAGTTACAATGAATATTTATTATGTTTATGAATGGATTAGGTTAGATATAAACGAACCTTTTTATGTAGGGAAAGGTAAAAATAATAGATGTTTTACAGTGAGAAAAAGAAATAAATATTTTAAAGATATAGTACAATATTGTGAAAAAAACTCAATAGGGATGGCTGTTCACATATTAGATAGTAATTTGACTAATGAGGAAGCGCTTATGACTGAATGTTGGTATATAGATTATTATATATGTGAATATGGATACAATATAACCAACCAAACATGGGGGGGAGATGGCGGGGACGTTGTTTCTTTGATGACACAAGAACAGAAAACTGCATATTCAATTAAAATGAGAGAGAGCTGCCTTGGTAAAAATAAGGGCAACTTTCATTCAGAAGAAGCAAAAAGGAAAATGAGTGAAAGTAAAAAAGGAAAATATATCGGTGAGAAGAATCCCATGTATGGGAAAGATGTTAAGGCTTTTATGTCTGAAGAAAAGATAGAAAAGTGGAAAAGAAATATAGGTAAAGCTATTTTAGGGAATACTCATACAGAAGAAACTAAAATTAAAATTAGTAAGAATGTAAGAAGAAGAGTTAGAGGATATTTAAATAATGAAGCTTTTTTATTTGATTCAGTTTTAGAATGCAAGGAGTATTTTGAAGGAAAATATAGAGTTAGCCATAGATTTATACAGAATATTATAAATTCTAATAAGGGTTATGGATCTAATAGAGGAATATATAAACAACTTAATGGTTTGTATTTAGAAAAATATAAGTAGAAGGTATCAGAATGAATTATGCTAAAATAAGAAAATTTGATGTAAGCAATGGACCTAGTGTAAGAAGTACTTTGTTTGTAAGTGGATGCACTAATGGTTGTGAAGGTTGCTTTAATAAAGAACTTCAGGATTTTAACCATGGAAGCCCTTGGACATTGGAAGTAGAAGAAAACTTTATAAAAGATCTTAAGAATATTAATATAAAAGGTGTTAATATTTTAGGTGGTGAACCGTTAGATCAAACAAGAGATAAATGTCTCTATAACTTATTAAATAGGATAAAAAAAGAAGTAAATAAACCTATTTGGTTATGGAGTGGTTATACTTTTGAAGATATAAAAAAAGATAATAAAAAGATGGAAATGGTAGCTCTAGTAGATATTTTAATTGATGGTAGATTTGAAATTAAAAATAGAGATATTAGTTTAAAGTATAGAGGTTCAAAAAATCAAAGAGTAATAAAGGTTAAAGAAACTTTAGAAAATAATTCGATAGAATTATTAGATGTATAACAATACTAGAAGGATGCTTAAGAAATTAAGCATCCTTTCAATTTTAAAATGCATTTTTAATTTTATCAAAATATTAATATAGATAAAAATACAAAATAAACCTCAATTAAATCTAAATAAGGAGTAGAGAAAATAAAAAGGTTAATAGATATTTTAACAATTTTTATTTCCGTATTTATAAGTGAAGATAATACTTTTTACAGAACTTTCATCCATTTCAAAAATAAAGATAGGATTACCATTAGCATCTCTTTCAAAAATATCACTTGAATAGTCAATCTGCCAAGGAGCGAAGATAGGTTCGTTGATTGAAGCTTTAATAGGTTCATTTGAGTTATTGGTGATAATATAATTAACTTCTTTAAAAGAATAATCTTTATATTGGTTATAGGCTAATATTTTTCTTTCTACACTAACATCAAAGTTTTTACCAATTATAAAAGAAACAGAGCTATTTATTCTTATATTAGATATAGAATTTCCACCTAAAAACTCTAGATTGTTATTATAATATGCATAAGCATTAATACTACCAGAAGGAAAAACTATACCTAAGTTATTCTCAGCAGTATTATCAAATGTGATTTTTATATCAGCTATATTTAGGTAATAACCAAATTCATAGATTTTACTATATAAAACATCACTTTTATTAAAATTATAAATTCTTTTTAATGTGTTATTAGGAAGATCATACTTATTTTCTAAAACATAAACAGAATAATCAGCAATGTCTTGTGTGTTATTAGACAAATCAAGTTCATTAGTATATTTAATTCCTTTATTATAAAGTATAGGTCCGGAATAAGATAAATTAGCTTCACCAGCTATACATTTAATAGAAGCATTTTCAATATTAAGACCAGATTTGTTAACAATGTTAAACCAAGATTCAATGGATAGGCTATCCTTTTTTAAAATTACATTGTAACTACTATTCCAAGTAATATTTCCAGTTAAATAACATAATGATAATGTTCTTGTTTTAATACTTTCAAGATTAATTATCATACTATTTGGTATTAAATTAGAACATTGAATACAATCTTCTGAATTAGAATTCTTATTATTATCACAACAAATATAAGAATAAGAAATATCAGTATAATCAATTTCATCTATTATTAGAGAGGTTTCATCAATAAAATTTGAAATATCAAAATATTCAATTATAGCAGGACATTTAACCTTTGGAAGATATCTAATTTCATTCATTAAGGTTATGTTGTTATAAATAGAAAGAGAAGTATTTTTATTATTGGATTTATTTAATTTAATATACATATAACTCCTAAAATTAATTGTTTACTATTATAATACACTAAATTATTTAAAGGTGATTTTTAATTTAAGATTCATTGGATAAAAGCACAAAAAAGTGAAAAATAAACTTACAAAAAGTAGAAAGTAATTTTATTAACAAGTTTGGATTTTAATACAAATTTATTACAAGTAGTGGAAAGTAAAAAAGGAATACTTTACAATATTATTAAGGAGAGCTTAAAGAATTTGATAAATCTTTTCTGGAAAGGTTTCCAAAGGTATATAAGGAGGATTTTATGATAGTAAAAGGTATATTAAAACATAAGGCTAAAATAAGCTTATTTACTGTAATTCTATTTTGTTTTTCATTAATACCATTTCAGAGTTTAAAAGTTAATGCTGAAACAATTGAGACTCAAAAAGTAAAAATAAGATTTTCAAAAGAAGATAAACAATATGAAGGATGGAATCTTTGGATTTGGTTAACAAATGAAGAAGGGGAAAAGGTTGGAGAAGGAAAGAACTTAGATTTTACACATGAAGACGAAAAAGGTATATATACAGTAATTGAAGTACCTAAATCAGTAAGTCTTGGCTTTATAGTTAAAAAGGGAGAGTGGGAAACTAAGGCTACAGGGGACGTAATATATGATTTAAGTAAAGGAGAAAAGGAACTTATTATAAATTCTATAAAAGTTGATTCTAATAATCCAGAATACGAATTATTAGAAGAGGATTTATATAAACATTTCGAAGAAATAAATATTAAAGTAAATTACAATAGAGAAGATAAAGCATATGATAAATGGAATTTATGGAACTGGGTAGATAGTGGTCAAGAAGGTTCAGAAGAAACAGTAGGATTCTTTAGAGAAAACAATGATTATGGGATAAGTTCACAACTAAAATTTAATGATATAACAAAGGAAAATAAAAAGATTGGAGTAATAATTAGAACAGATAAATGGGAAAAAGATGGTTCTGATAAATTTATAGACCTTGCTTATTTAAACTGTAATGGAAGTATTGAAGTTTATTATAAAAATTCTGATAATAATACTTACTATGCAAAGCCTGTTTTAGAAAAAGAGGTTGTAGAAGAAAAGTTAATTAATCAACCAGGTGGTAAGAATACTTGGTATATTGCAGGTAGTTTCCAAGGGTGGAATAATATAAATCCAGATACTAAACTAAAACATTTAGCAGATGGTTTCTTTCAGTATTCAACAGTTTTAGAAAAAGGAACCTATCAATTTAAGGTAGTTAAAAATGGGTCTTGGGATGGGTTTTCAAATAGTGGTGAAAACTTTAGTCTTACTTTAACTGAGAAAAAGGTAGTGAATTTTTATGTTAATGAAAATCTAAATGAAGCAAGAATAAATATTGAAGGAGTAGAAGGTTTAAAATATTATTCACCTACGGTACAAGAAAATAAATGGCCAAGGCTTGTAGGAAATATTCAAGCTATTTTTGGAGAAGAAGAGTGGTCTCCATCAACAGCAAAACAATATTTTGTTGATTATAACTTTGATGGAACAGTCTATAAGCTACAAAGAAAAATACCTGTTGGAAAATATGAAGTTAAAGTTGCTTTTGGTAATGATTGGGAAGAAAGCTACGGAGCAGGAAATAATAATTTAAGTCTTGTAATATTAGATGAATCTAATGTAGCATTTACAATTGATTATTCAGGTGATAAAAATCTTAAACATAATTACGCTCCTAAAGAAGGAGATTATGATGGTTTAATAGATAAAAATAAAATATATTTTAATTCAAGAAATATAACTTATAAAAAGCCCTTTGGTGCTATTAAAGAAGTATCAGAAGATTTAATTTTAAGAATTGCTACAGGTAAAGATGATGTTCAAGTAGCAAAAGTTGAACTAATAGATGGTAATGGAATTGCCAAGACCTACGATATGAGGAAGGCTACTACAATAAAAGATAGAGACTACTATGAAGTAACAATAAAGAAAGAAGACTTTATTGGAATAGGAGTTTGGGGCTATAAGTTTATATTAATAGACGGTAGTACAAAACTTGAGTATGGTGATGATAGTCTAAGTGGTGATGAAGGAACTACTGCTGAGGAAGGCGTATTGCCTTATAATTTAACTGTTTACGATAAGAATTACAAAACTCCAGATTGGATGAAGGAATCTATAGTATATCAAATATTCCCAGATAGATTTTATGATGGTAATACTTTAAATAATAGAGCTAAAGTTGTAGATGGAGCTCGAGGATATATAGGAAAAGATGGGAAGATACATTATTATCCCTTACAATATTTCGATGGAGGAGTAGAAAATGAAGTTGATCAGTCTATGGTTTGGGGAAAATGGAGCGACTATCCAGAAAATCCAAGACATTTAACTCCAGAAAATAAGCCTTATTATCCAAATTCAAAAACAGATAATGTTTGGAGTAATGAGTTCTATGGTGGTGATATTCAAGGTATAGAGGAAAAGTTAGGTTATTTAAAGTCTCTTGGAGTAACTGCAATTTATTTAAATCCAGTAGCTTGGGCTAGTTCAAATCATAAATATGATGCTACAGATTATGATTCACTAGATCCTATGTTTGGAGAACAAGTTTATAATATTCCTGGAAAACCAGAATCAGGACTTAACTATGAAGCTACAAGAGCAGCTTCAGATAGAGTTTATCAAGGTTTTGCTAAGGCTGCTGATAAATTAGGAATAAAGTTAATAGCTGATGGAGTATTTAACCATGTAGGAGATGATTCTATATACTTTGACAGATATGAAAAGTATCCTGAAATAGGTGCTTATGAATACTGGAAAAAAGTATGGGATAAAGTTAATAGCGGTAAAACTAAAGAAATAGCTGAAAAAGAAGTAATTAAATATTATGAAGGGTTAACAAACCCAGTAACAGGTAAAAAATATTCTTATCCAAAAGATTTTGAATATACAACTTGGTTTGTTGTAGAAAATGAAATTGTAACAAGAGATAAGGATGGAAAGACAATAGAAGAAAAAGATAGATATTATAAATATGAAGGCTGGTGGGGTTATGATTCTCTTCCAGTAATGAGCGCAAAACTACCACAACAAGGAGATTCTCTAGCTATAGAAGGTCAACATGAGTGGAATAATGTTAGTTTTAGAGATGAGGTAATAGGCCATGATTTATCCTCATTAAATGGAGACGAGGCAAGTTTAGCAATGCAAAATGCTACTTCTCAAAGATGGTTATGGATGGGAGCTAGTGGTTGGAGACTTGACGTAGCACCTGATGTATCAAAAGAAACTTGGCAAAAGTTTAGAGAAGCAGTTAAATCTACAAAAGGAAGACTTGATACTAATGGAAAAATAATTGATGACCCTATAATACTTGGAGAAGAATGGGGAGTTGCAACAAATTATCTTCTTGGAGATCAATTTGACTCTGTAATGAATTATCAATTTAGATCAGCACTACAAAATTATATAATCAATGGAAACTCAACAGATTTTAATCAGGCTTTAGAAGTAATTAGAGAAAATTATCCAAAAGAAGCATGGCAAGCAATGCTTAACTTAGTAGATTCTCATGATACTATTCGTAATATAACTAAAATAGACAACCCTACATGGGAAGAGGAAAATACTAAAATAGCACCAGAAGCTTCAGATAGAGCTTTGAAATTACAAGCTTTAACGGCTATATTCCAATTAGGATATGCTGGAGCACCTACTATATATTATGGAGATGAAGTTGGTGTAACTGGTACTAAGGATCCAGATTCAAGAAGAACCTTCCCTTGGGAAAGAATATCTGAATCAAAGGGAGAGTACTCAGCAGTAGGCAGATATTCAGGGTTATTTGAAGTATATCAAAAGGCAGCAGAAATAAGAAATAACAATTTAGATATATTTGCAAAAGGAGATATTCACACAGCCTATTCAGAGGATAATGTTATTGCTTATGGAAGAAAGAGTGAGAACAAAGGTGGATTATTAGTATTAAATCAATCTAGTGAAAGTAAAACTATTATTGCTGATGTAGCAGGATTTTTACCAAATGGATTGATTTTAAAAGATGAGTTATATGGAAATGCTAAAGCAACTGTAGCAAATGGAAAAGTAGAAATTACTATTCCAGGAGAAACAGGATATATGATGGTTTCTTTAAGTGAAATAACTAAAATTGATAAAGTAGAAGATTTAAAAGCTATTCCAGAAGAGGGAAAAGTAACTTTAACTTGGAATAAAGTTAAAGATGCAATTAAATACAATGTATATAGAAGTATTTTAGAAGGACAAGATATTGAAAAAATAGATGAAACTACTGATACAAATTATTTAGATACTGAGGTAGTAAATGGAACAAGGTATTATTACTATGTTACAGCAGTTAAAGATGGTGGAGAAAGTGAATTTAGCAATTCAGCAACAGGGTTACCTTCTTTTAACATCAAAGATCTTGGAAAGCCAAATAAAGTTCCAGATATAACTATTGGTTATGGAGTTAAGACAGAAGAAATATTACTAGAGATTAATATTCCAGGCCTTACAGATAACTCTAGTTATTTAGGAAAAGAGATTCCAAACTTTGAAGGAAGATTATATTTCTATAAAGAAGGAACTTCAAAAGAAAATGCAGGATCTGTTAAGTTAAGGTACAAGCAAGATATAGAGAATGGTAGCAAACTATATTATGGCTTCTTTGAACCAACAGATGCAGGAGTATATAAATATTTTGTTAAGGCTACTACAAATTCAGGAGACACTTATACAGAATCCTTAGAAGAATCTATAGTGGCATCAATGGATAAAAACAATACAGTAGCACCAAATAATCCGGTGTTAAATGATATTTTAGTTGAATCAAATAGAGTAAAAATAGTTTGGTCTTCTGAAAATAATAATGTTAAGGGATATGAAATCTATCGTAAAGTTGAAAATAGTGAATTTATTAAAATAGCAGTAATAGAAGGAAATGCTAATGAGTATATAGATTATACAGTAAGTAATGATAAGACATATACTTATAAAGTTGCTGCTTTTGATAGCTACTATAATAGAGGTGTATCAGAAGAAAAATCAGTAAAACCTACTTTGGTTATGATAGATGTAACATTAAGACTTCATATTCCAAATTATACTCCTACAACAGATGATATATATATTGCAGGAGATTTAAATGGATGGAATGCAGCTGGTGGAAGGTTAACAGTGCCAAGTGGAGCAACTTCAAGGGATGTAGTTGAATATAAGTTTAAAATGATGTCAGGAAAGAGCATTCAATATAAATATACAAGAGGTTCTTGGAGTACAGAAGCCTTTACAAGTCATACAAGGATAAAAAATGATACTATAGATTATGGAAATTGGGCTTATAGCTCTACTGATACTAATATGCAATTAACTATAAAAAATCAAGCTGATAACTCAATGGTAATTGAGGATTATGTGTTACGTTGGGTAGATATGCCTATGATGATATCAATGCCAAGAATTTCTCATGGAGAAGATATTGAATATTCAACTAAAGAAGATAGTTTTGATTTAAAAGCAAAGGTTCCATTTGGTGTATTATTTACTATAAATAATGAAAATATAAATAGTAAATATGAAAATGCTATGGACCAATATGGAGATGTATATGTAGAAAGTATTCCTTTAGAAAAAGGGAAAAATGAATTTATTCTTCATATTGAGCCAACACAAGAAACTATAGATTTACCTTGGTATACTGATGATGGAAGAGCAAGTCAAGCAACAAAAACAATAAAGCTTATTATAAATAGGGAAACAGAAGAGCCAGGAGAAAACCCAGGAGAAAACCCAGGAGAAAACCCAGGAGAGAACCCAGGAGAAAATCCAGGAGAGAATCCAGGAGAGAACCCAGGGGGAAATGATAATGTAACAGAAATAAATAAATTTAAAAATAAAGATGGAGTAAATGAAGTTCTTATTTCTAAACCATCAAATAATATCCATATAGAAATTAAGGATATTGAATCTATAAAATTAGGTACTGGATCAATACAAATAAAAAATGGGAATAACACTATATCTTTACCGTTTAGCATTTTTGATAAAACTATATTAGAAGGAGCTACAAAAGTAGTCTTCAAAATGAATATGCTTGAAAATTCAGATATTATAACAGGAATTAAAGGAATTAAGAAAGTATTTGAGCTTGTGTTATATGTTGAAAAAAATGGTAAGATAATTGAAATTCATAACTTTAAAGAAGGAAATGTAAGTATTAAATTAAGCTTTAGCGATGAAGAATTAAAAGGACTTAATAAGGAGAATT
>JARIDB010000073.1 GCA_029257045.1 Clostridium sp. | reverse complement strand
TGAATCCTTAGCTATTTTTTCTACTAATTCACTTGTTCCTTTATTTCCAAATAGTTGTAGATTCATTACTAACTTCAGTTTTCTTATTACTTAACCACTTTGGTACATGGCCACTTGGATCTACATTAATTATAGGATTATTTTCTCCATATGCATATCTATTTTGGCTTAATGGATTTATAATATTTTCAAGCTACATAACTCACTGACTCTAACTCCCGTATAAAGTAGTAGCATTACAATTACCTTATTTCTTTTACTTACTTGTCCTCGTTCTGGATGTAGAAAAGTTTTCTCTCAACCTGCTTATAACTATAACCCTCCACTTACTTCTCTGAACCGTAGGCTATTTTCACTCTATCCTTAGAATTTTCTACAACTATTTCCTTCATTGCTCCAGTTGATACAATATATCTATTTAATTCATGAATGCTATTTATCTTGTTATTGATTGTTGTTACCTCATATCTATTCTCTACTAGAAAATTCTTGTAGCTTACTACGTAGAATCGTTGTAGATTACCATTAAATTCAACTCCTTTATCCCCTATAAATTCTATGAATGCTTTAATCTCTCCAACATAGCTTTCAATTGTTTTAGTGCTCTTTCCATCCTCAATTAGACTTATCTTGAAATCATCAATTACTTTACACATATACTTTTCCTCCTTGAATTTTTTACATAGAAAAAGAGTCAATGCTTCTTCCCTTAGAAAGATTGACTCTTTTCATTGTTATAATATATATTTACTTTTTCTTTTAGTTACATCTTACTGCATTATTGTAAGCGTAAAAAATTAAGCGCCTATTAACCCCCCTCTTACATTGATAAAATTATTTTAATGATTTTTATTGGTAGGAGGTTTTTTTATGTCAAGAAAATTAAACAATAAGGAATGGCAAGAATTTATTACAAAATATTACGAAACCGATAGTTCACTAACTATTAGTGACTTTTGCAAGGAGCACGTAATTTCTAAACAGCAGTTTCATTATCATAAAAAGAGAATTTCACAACCTAAAACTTCCAATACTACGGTATTTCAAGGTCTTGAGATAAGATCTAAAGAAGAACCTTCTAAAAAAGAGGCTTTAAATTCTGAAGTTAAGATTATAATTATAAATGCTACAATAGCTATTCCGTCTAGTGAAACTGGATTAATCTCGTCAATAATTAAGGAGTTAGCGCTATAATGTTAAACCTGGACACTGTTGATGTTGTTTATATAGCCTGTGGAGTTACTGATCTTAGAAAGAGCATTGATGGATTAATTTTAGAAGTAGAAAGTAATTTAAAATTAGATCCCTTTGAAAAAGCATTATTTGTATTTTGTAATAAACAAATGAATAGGTTGAAGATATTACATTTTGATGAAGGTTTTTGGCTTTATTATCACCGCATTGAACATGGGCGGTTAAAATGGCCTAAAACAAAATCGTGCCCAAAGAACTTTCTAGGTAATTTTACAGATTACCTTCAAACCGATGGATATTCAGGCTACAACTCCGTTAGCGGAGCTACAATAATATACTGCTTGGCACATATAAGGCGAAAGTTTTATGAAGTTATTTCAAACTTAGACCAGGAAACCCTAAAGAAATCTAGAGGTATAATAGGGTTTAATTACTGTGAAAAAATATATAAGCTTGAAAAAGAACTTCGAGAATCTTATTCTAAAGATGAGAATTATCATGATATAAGATTTGAGGTAAGAAAAGACAAGCTAGCTCCAATAATCGATCAATTCCTTAATTATATTGAAGTAGAAATCCAAAATGCTCTACCTAAAAGTCCACTTGGGAAAGCATTAGATTATGCTAAAAAGCATGTACCATCACTAAAAAAAGTATTACTAAATGGTTGTCTAGAAATAGATAATAATGCTGCCGAGCGAAAAATCAAACCCTTTGTTATATGTAGAAAAAATTTCTTATTTGCCAATACTGCTAAAGGGGCTACTTGTAGAGCTCAAATATATAGTATTATAGAAACTGCAAAATCAAATAACTTAATTATAGAAAAGTATTTAGTGTATTTATTTGAAAACTTAGTTGGCTTAGATTTAACCGATAGCGAAGGCTTAGAGAATTTAATGCCTTGGTCAAGCAACCTTCCAAATACATTGAAAATCAAAGAAAAGAAATAGTTAAATCCAAGTAAGTTTATTCAATTATTAGAATTTCCTTACTTGGATATTTTAATACATTTTTATAAGCAATAGAATACGCTTTAATTTTTACGCTTACAAAAAATAATGAACCAGCCTACTTAAATTTCAGCTGATTCATTTCATCTTTTCACTACATTATTTAGATTATAACGTCTAGTATTTATGAATCTTTCTAATAAATACTTAATTTATAAAACTTCTTTTATTATGCATCCAGAATAATATTAGTTATGCAACCAGATATATAATTATACATATCATATTATTGTTGAATCATAATCAAAAGCACTTCCAAGAGTCGTACACTTTATTTCTAATATTGGGCTTTCATTAGTTAGATAAAAACCTATATCATTTTCTGTAGATAGATAGCTCTTACCTTCTTTATATTTATGTGCCATTCTTAATAATCTTGTTCCTAATCCTAAAAAAGCATTTTTACTTAATCTAAATATGACATCACATCTAGATGTAATTTCTTTTTCATTCTCATAAACCTTAATTCTAGCAATGTTATTAAAACCAACATTATGCATTTCATAAAATTCATCTTCACATTCTAAATCTATTAACACCTCTAACTTAGATTTGTTTTTCTCTTTTTTTTCATATACTTTATTTGTTAAATTTTCATTTAAAGTGCCATACTCTTTTCCATAGAAATACAGTTCTGGACTATCAGGTGTTAAGAAAAATCCCATTGATTGATTTACACAGCTTGAACCTAAAGGTTCTATTCTAATATCATAATCTTCTGGTAATCCATCTTTACATCTTATAGCTGATATTGCAAATCCAATCATAGCCTCTTTACTCAATTCTAAATTAACTTTATACTCTTTAGTTTTATCCTTAGCTATATTTAAAATTTCAATTTGACCAATATTATCATTTTTAATTTCATAGCATTCTTCTTCTACTTTATCTAGTGATATTATTTGATACTTTTCTTCTTTTAAGTCCTCTGTCATACTAATATCCTCCATTATTAATTATCTTTATCAAAAATAGTAGTCCTAATAGGTTTTCCTTTTTTCTGTGGTATATAATCTGAAATATTTGTAATATTGCCTTTTGAGTCAACATATATATGTCTGTCAAATTTCATATTGCCTTTAGGAGTTTGTACCTCTAAATTCCAATGATTTAAATCTCCGTGAGAAAAACCGTCTCCAATATCTCTTCTTAAAATTACTTTATAGTCTTCTCCAACAATTTGTTTCATATATGGTTCCATATTTCCAGTAACTTTATTTAACTTAGTTTGTATTGGTGCATCTTTTAATTGCTTTAATATGTCATTTGCTATAGGCTCTGTCTCCCCCTTGGGGCAGAGTCTGTCTTATTATTTTTAGTGGTAGGATTGAGTTTTTTCAACCATTACCACCATTTTAAAACTACTTTCAACTACTTATCTTTTTTTTCTGTTATGTAGTTACTTTTTCAACCTTAATTTTCCTTAATCTGTTAACCTTATTTTATCATGCTACTTCTTTTATTTCTACACTCGGCATTATATATTCGGTTTTATTCTTCATCATTCCATAGATGATGTTATTAAGCCTTCTCATTACACACACTAATGCTTGTATCTTTGTCTTTCCTTCTGAAATCTTTCTCTTGTAATATTGTAAGAAAACTAGATTCCTTGGATTTTCTTTCTTTTACACTTGGATCTGTTGCACCGCTAAGAAGTAAAAAACTCCATAGATTTCTCTATTTTCTTGTTTACTCTTTTTATCTTTTCCTTTACCTGCTGAACTAAAGTTTACTGGTGCTATTCCAGAAAATTTAGCTAGCTTATCAGCATTACGGAATCTTTTAATATCTCCTATTTGAGCAACTAGTGCTATTGCAGTTACAGTATCTACTCCTGGAATTCTTTCTAGCTTTAGGTCTAGAAGTTTTAGTAGCTTTTTCATTTCCTTTTCTCCTTCAATCTTACAATTTCATTTTCTTATTGATTATTTAATTTATAATTTTTTATTAACACCTATTAAATCCGAAAACATAGGCACTATTGAAGTATCGATACTACTATGACCTGCTAGTTTACTTACTGTTGAAATTGGTACTCCTCTATTTATTAGCCTTGTACAGAAAGTATGTCTAAAGGTATGAGGTTTTAATTTATTTATCATTCCTATGTCATTAGTTAATCTTTCTAGCATTGTGTTTATAGCATCTCTTCTTAATGCTCCTTTTTGACCTATTATTAGATATTCTGAATCTTTTAAATTGTAATCTCTATCCCTAATATATTCCTTGATTGTGTCCGATAAATCGAATTTCAATGGCACTTCTCTAAACTTACCTCCCTTACCGTAAATTTTTATTGTTGCTACCTGATAGTTACTTTCTACTAGAAAATTCTTGTAGCTTACTACGTAGAATCGTTGTAGATTACCATTAAATTCAACTCCTTTACTTCCTATAAATTCTATGAATGCTTTTCTATCTCCAACATAACTCTTAATTGTTTTAGTACTCTTACCATCTTCAATTAGGCTTATCTTGAAATCCTCAATTACTTTACACATATACTTTTCCTCCTTGAATTTTTTACATAGAAAAAGAGTCAATGCTTCTTCTTTTAGAAAGATTGACTCTTATCATTGTTATAATATATATTTACTTTTTCTTTTGATTACATCTTACTGCATTATTAGATTTATGCAGTGTTAAATGTTCTTACTCTTATTCATTTTATTTATATTGTTTAATTTGTATAATTATGCAGTCTAAATATACATTATTCTGCATTGACTAACTGTAATAGAAAATCTCCGAAATCATCAGCTATCTTTTCATATTTTTGATTTTTATTGTTCTCACCTGGTACATATGATACAACCATTGGCTCTTTTTCTTCATTTAAACTATTAAAATCTAAGCAGAATAATTCACCACTACCATCTTCATATATAACAACTAAATTCATAGGTAAATCTACTTCTTCTCTTTCAGTAAGTGTATACCATATTCCATCTGGTACTGAAGACTCCTCAAAATCTTCATCTATAACACCTAAAATTTCTTCTGAACCATAATTTCCAGCACCATAATTTATAAGAAATTCTTTATATATTTTTGAAAACTTTAATCCCAGAACATCTTCTGCCATCTCAATCAATTCATTTGAACGCTCTCCAATGAAATGACACTTCTCCTTGTTCTTATTCATAATTTCTACTGCTTTTTTATAATTATAGTAACTCATTTTTTCCTCCTCATCATTTAAATTCATTAGCCCTATTCTTCCAATATGACTTTCTCCAACTGTTGAATGTATTTCTATCAATTCCTGATGGAATTGTATTAGGATTTATATGGATTACTCTTTTATTTTGTTGATGGAATGTTTGTGTAACCTCTGCTATTGCACTATCATTCGTTTGAGTCATATGATGTAAGTTAACTGATTTTCCATCTGAACCTAATGGTGCTAGTCCTTGCTCCATTCTTTCAATATTAGTTCTTCCCATTTTATCTGCTTTACTTGGGTCTATTATATCATTTCTTTGATATACTTTTGTACCCTTATGCTCAATTTTCTCTGTCCAGAATTTTCTTCCACCACTTTCAACAGGGTTACTTACCTCCTCAATAGAATTCTTAATAACTTTAGTTCCTTCATCTGAATCCTTAGCTATTTTTTCTACTAATTCACTTGTTCCTTTATTTCCAAATAGTTGTAGA
>JARIDB010000035.1 GCA_029257045.1 Clostridium sp. | reverse complement strand
ACTATTCCTCCTATATTTTTGTATCTATATAAATCTATTCCTAATATGTTTTAAATGTTAATATAATTCTATTTGAAAATTTATTGGTTTATATAAAAATTCTTTCAACGTATTTTTTTCTAATAGTTAATTAGGAATATTTATTATATTAATGAAGAAAACTAAAACGAATTTATTATAAAGGTTGTGATTTTAATGATAAAAAAATTAAGTATTTTGATGATATGTATTTTACTTATTCTTAACATACCAATTCAAGTTAGAGCTGTTGAAATCAAGGACTATGATACAGAAATGAAACAAGATATTTTAACTCTTATGTTAGCTTATCCTGGTTATATATTAGATTTAGAAAGAAGTGATGATAAAGTTTACTGCATTATGAAATCTGGCAAAAAAATTATTTATGATGATAAAATTAAAAAAAGTCATGAAGAGAAATTAGCAAATCCTGATCTTCAAGACGTACTCGAACAAACTTATCCCCTTGATAAAAATAATACTCTTATGGATAAAAACTTTGATCCTGGAAGGGCTAGACCTTATGAACTTTTAAGTGAAGTTTATGGTAACTCTAAACAATCAATACAATCTAATTTAACTAATTTAAAATATGGATATACTAATTACCAATTTAATATCCAAAATAATGCTAATACATCTTTAGAAGCTGCCTTAAAAGAAATTATGCCCATAGCTAAAACTAGAGGTGATATTGGTAGTATCCTTTATCCTGCTAGTGGAACCTTTAATTATAGAGTTATAGCAGGTACTGGAAGGTTAAGCCCCCACTCTTTTGGAATAGCAATTGATTTAAAACTTGATAATAGAGATTACTGGAAATGGAGTTCAGAAGAACAAGGAAATAAAAGAGTTGCAGAATACCCAAAAGAATTAGTAGAAGCCTTTGAAAAAAACAATCTTATTTGGGGTGGAAAATGGAACCACTTCGATATTTTGCATTTTGAATATAGACCAGAAATAATCTTAAAGGCTAGATATTTTAGTGATTGGGATACTACTCACAAATGGTATGAAAGTACTTCCTTAGATAAAGAAAATATAAAAGGTTATATTGATATCATAGAAAAAGGATTACAATAAACTTAAAAGGTGCTAGCCCAAAATAAACTTGATACTAGCACCTTTTATTTTTTTATTATATTAATTTAAGAAGTTCTTCTTTAACTAGTTTTATGCTTTATTATCTTTTATTTTTAAATTTTATAGGTTAACAACTTTAAATCCATTTTTATCTTCACTAATTTTAATATTAAGTATTCTAAGTAGTTTATCCATACTCTTTAATTGGTTAATATATTTTATATCTTTTTTAGCTACTAATTTTTCTATCATCTCTATAATATCTATTTTCTCATCTAATGTAATAAATAATTGTTGTTTTATACACCCTCTATTTATAAAGGTTAGTGTAGTCCAGATTTGTTCTGATGAAATTTTGCTATTATCTATTAGGACATATGTAAAATTTCTATTTCTTTTTCCTTCTGGATAAGCTCTTTTAAAAAACTTAATAAAGTTATTATCAACCTTTACTTCATGTTTTATTATTATTACTTTTCTAAATTGATCTTTTAGTTTATTTTGCAGGAACATTATTGTATTGGGTTTAACCTTTGACTTCATTTCATTAATACTTGAATTTATTAGCTCATATGTATTTTCTATAAGTTCTTTTGGTACTCCCTCTTGTTTAAGTATTTTAACAATCTCTATGTACTCTAGTATATTATTTTTCGTATTTAACTCTTTTCCATATAATTTTTCTAGTAATTCTTTTTCGTTTAATTGTTTTATTTCTTCAGAAGTTAGCATTTATTTCTCCTTTTATTTATGTTTTGATTAAATGTAATCTTTATTACAACTTATATAATCATTATTCTATTATAGCTTATAGTGTTCCTATTTAATAATTAAATAATAATATTTTTAAAATAAGTTAAAAATTATCTTATTTAAGACTATTTAAACAGTTTTTAATAATAAAACTTTCTATAAATAATAAAAGTTACCTAACTACAAACCTAAAAAAGGCTTTTTCAGCCCCCTTAATGTAAAATTTAAATTCAAAAATTATGGTAGTATCTCCTAGTGAAACACTACCATAATTTATATTCATTTCTTTTATCTATTGCCTCATTCCTAATTTTATTTCTTAGTGATCCTAAAGTTTCTTCTCTTCTTTCATTTCTTTGTTTTAATTGTTCTTTCATCTCTTCAAGCTGGGTATTTTCAATAGTCTCATTAGTAAGACGTATATTTTGTATAAGATTGCTAATATTATGTTGGATTTTATCTACATTATCTGTTCTATCGTCTGGTTTACTATTCATAATTTAATTTCCTCTCCTTTATATTCTTTAGTAATATAAATTAAAAAGATGAGTATTTTACCCTTAAACATCTTCTTTCTTATCTTGTATAAAAAAATATATTCTATTCATTTATTCAAGCTTTTTAATAAACTTATAATTAATAAAAACATATTGAGTAAATAAAAGGTATCCTATATATTAGACACTAGTTAAAAGTCTATCTATAGAATACCTTTTTAATTCCCTATTTAAAATTCTCAATTTATATTTTTAAAAATACCTTTTTAATTTTATTTTAATGACTCTAAAAATTCTACTGTATACTTAGCTGATTTTTCTATTTGTTCTTCTCCTGTTATTGTAGCTTCATTATCCCCTTTTTGAGTACCGTAACTTCCAAATCCTCCGTGGTTTCCACCTTTAATTTCTACTACTTCTGAATCTTTTGAAAGTACTGCATTTTTAACTTTTTCTATATCAGCGACTCCATCGTTACTTCCATACATACTTAAAACTTTTATATTTAAATCTTTAAGTTCTTCTCCTTGAGGGTAAGATGCATATAAAACTACTCCATCTATACTTTCATTTTTAGCTGCATAGCTTGCTGCCATTACTCCACCTAAGGAATGTCCACCTATGGCCCAAGTTTCAATATAATCAAATTTTTCTGTTATATCTGTTGCTTTATTTGGAGATAAAACTGCAAGATCTAGAGTCATTGGTGCTATAACAACTAAATATCCTTCTTCTGAAATTTTTCTTGCTAAAGTTGAATAGGCTTCTGCCTCAACCTTTCCACCTGGATAAAATATAAAGCCTTTTGTTGCCTTTTCTTTAGGCTCAAACTCGATAAACTTTTCTTCTGTTACTGTAACTATTCCATTTGTATTTAAAGCTTCAATAGCTTCACCTGTTGGTTTATATGAATTATTTGACCAAATTATAAATCCTATAATTAGAATTATTAATCCACTTGTAATAAAAATTGTAATTTTATTAAGTTTATTTTTCATAATTACCTTCCTTTATAGAATATTTAAATTTCATATTTTATATTTTACATTAATGGGCTATCAGCATATCCCATTATCAAAAAGTCCTTTTTATATTTAAATTTAAAACATATCTTTAATAATCCATTATACTAATTCTGTTTTTCTAATGTTTCAATAGCTTTTTGCGCCCAACTTGAATCTTTTAATAATATTCTACCTACGCCAATAAGATCTGCCTTCCCATCAGAAAGTAAATTTTCAGCAGCTTTGCTTTCAGTAATTCCACCAGTTAATATAACTGGAATTGATACAACCTTATTTCTTTTAGTATACTTCTTCTAGTGATAAAAACAAAGTCTAATATACTAAAAATAATAATTAAAGAAGTAAAAAGGTATTTAAAGTAAAATACTTTAAATACCTTATTAATTTAACTATCTAAAATTTATAGCTTTTTTTATCGGGGTTAAACCCTCAAAATTATAACTCTTTATTTTTGATTTCTTTATTAATTCTTTCAATAAAGCTGTTTAAATCTACAGATCCTTCATCACCAGCTCTGCTTCTTAAGGAAACATTTCCTTCTTGTTCTTCTTTTTCTCCTATTATAATAATATAAGGAACTCTTTCATTTCTTGCTTCTCTTATTTTATATCCTATCTTTTCTCCACGCATATCTTGTTCTACTCTTATTCCATTAGCTAGTAATTCATTTTTAATCTTTTCTGAGTAGTCCATGAATTTATCTGATATAGGTAGTATTTTTACTTGAACTGGAGATAGCCATGTTGGGAATTTCCCTGCAAAATGTTCTGTTAATATTCCAATGAATCTTTCAATACTTCCAAAGATAACTCTATGAATTACTATTGGTCTATGCTTTTCGCCATCATCGCCAACATAATCTAGTTCAAATCTTTGTGGTAATTGGAAATCTAATTGAATTGTTCCACATTGCCATGTTCTACCTATACTATCTTCAAGATGGAAGTCTATTTTAGGACCATAGAAAGCACCATCTCCTGGATTTATTTTATATTCTAAATTAAGTTCATCTAAAGCACCTTTAAGTGATTCTTCTGCTAAATTCCAATCTTCATTACTTCCCATTGAATCTTCTGGTCTTGTTGAAAGTTCAATATTATATTTAAACCCAAACTTTGAATAAACTTCATCAATAAGTTCTATAACTCCTTTGATTTCAGATTTTATTTGATTTGGTAACATAAATATATGAGCATCGTCTTGAGTAAATGCTCTAACTCTCATTAGTCCATGTAGTGCACCTGAAAGTTCATGTCTGTGTACTCTTCCAAGCTCTCCAAGTCTCATTGGAAAATCTCTATATGAATGAGATTCTGATTTATATACAAGCATTCCTCCTGGACAGTTCATTGGTTTTAGAGCAAATTCTTCTTCATCAATCATAGAAGTATACATATTTTCTTTATAGTGATACCAATGACCTGAAGTTTCCCATAATCTCTTGTTTAACATTATTGGTGTTTCTATTTCAACGTAACCAGCCTTTATATGTAATTCTCTCCAGAAGTTAATTAATGTATTTTTAAGTGTAACTCCCTTTGGTAAGAAGAATGGAAATCCTGGACCTTCTTCAACAAAATTAAATAATCTTAATTCTTTCCCTAGTTTTCTATGGTCTCTCTTTTTTGCTTCTTCTAAATTGTTTAAATGAGTTTCTAATTGTTCTTTAGTTGCAAAAGCTAAACCATAAATTCTTTGAAGCATTTTATTTTTTTCGTTTCCTCTCCAGTAAGCTCCAGCTACACTAGTTAATTTAAATGCTTTTATATATTTGCTTGAATAAAGGTGAGGACCTCTACAAAGATCTGTAAATTCACCTTGTTCATATAAAGATATTATTGAATCTTCTGGTAGATCATTAATAAGCTCTACTTTATAGTCTTCTCCCTTTTCTCTCATTATTTTCAAAGCTTCTTCTCTTGAAACTTCCATTCTAACTGGCTTTGTATTTTCTTTAATTATATTATTCATTTCTTTTTCTATTTTATTTAAATCTTCTAAAGTTAAAGACTTTTCTAAATCAAAATCATAATAAAATCCATTATCTATTGTTGGTCCTATTGCGACCTTTACATCTTTATACAATCTTTTTACAGCTTGTGCCATTACATGTGAAGTAGAATGCCTCATAACATTAATAGCTCTTTCATCATCATAGGTTAATATATTTACCTCATCATTATTTTTTAATTTATAGCTTAAATCAACTAAGGTTCCATTTACTTCACCTACTATTGCAACTTTAGCTAAGTTTTTACTTATTGAACTTGCTAGGTCATAAATATTTGAATCTTTTTTAACTTCTCTTGATGATCCATCTTTTAATTTTACGTTAATCATTAATTTCTACCTCCATATTTTATACAACTTACAGTTTATATTTCATAACTTGTTTTTTGTTTTATAAAAAGTGAACTGCTTATTGAATTATTTTTAAATATAAAAAAACACTCATCCCAATGCTTGGGACGAATGTTAATATCCGTGGTTCCACCCAAATTGAATTAAAAAAATTCAATTCTTCTCAATTAATTTAACGGCTTTCACCGATGGCATTTTACAAAATCTTGTTACTAAGCCATAGCTCCAGGGTAGTTTTTCTTATAGTCATGTTTAGAAATACTTACAGCAGGTTATATTCCCTCTCTTTAAACTGTATTCTATAGTACTTTTTCCTATCTTTGCTTATTTATATTTTTATGTGAATATGTGATTAATACTAATATTACTACTTTTCTTATTAATTGTAAATAATCAATTTTAACTTTTAAAAGTTCTTTAATAAATAATTGTGAAAAACACTTATTTTTCTATAGTCTTTTCATTATAACTTAAAATAAACATTAGTAAACCTTGCTATTTATCTACAATACTTCTTCAGTCTTTTCATTATTATTATTATTATTATTATTAATCCAAATTAATATATCTTTATACACCTCTTCTTTTCCAATTTCATTTAATATTTCATGCCTCATACCTTTATATAGCTTCATTTCTATATTTATTATCCCACATTTTTTATATTCCTTATAAGATTGCTTAACCATCTTGCCATTATCCCCTACTGGGTCACTTCCTCCTGAAAGTAATAGTATTGGTAAATTCTTTCTAGTATTTTCAATATTATCTTTATCAGTTATAAATAAAAGACCTTCAAACATATCTTTAAAGGCATCTGAGGTAAATATAAAACCACAAAGATTATCTTCTATATATTCATCTACTATTTTTTCATCTCTAGTAAGCCAATCTTGTTTTGTCCTTATAGGTTTAAATTTATTACTAAAGGAATCATATGAAATTTTATTTAATAGTTTATTTCTATGTTTTGACCCATTTTTCTTAATATCTATTTCAGCTAATAACTTTCCAGTTCTTAGTATTAGCCTAGAATTATGAGCTGTTCCAGTAGCTATAATCCCATCTATTTTTTTTGAAAACATACTAGAATAATGCCTTACTATAAATGATCCCATGCTATGTCCTAGTAAATACAGATTCAATTTTTCGTTTTCATTTTTTATTAAATTAATTATTTCATCTAAATCATAAATTAATTTATTCCATCCATTACTTTCTCCAAAGTATCCTAAAGTCTCATTCTCTTTATTTGAAAGTCCATGTCCTCTTAAGTCATAGGAATAAACTATATAACCATTACTAACTAAATAACTTATAAAGTGATTATATCTTTTAGAATACTCGCAAGATCCATGAACAATACAAATAACACCTACAGGTTCTTCTTCTTTTCTGGGAATACTTTTATTTATATATAGCTTTTCTCCATCTCTCATAGTCATATAAGATTCTTTAAATTCCATAATATCACCCTTATCAATATATTAACTTTACCATAGTATTTATTCTATCCATATTGTTAATTCTTCTGAATCTTTCTTATGAGGAACTTTCTTTTCCATAGCTGGATAACCTATATAAATAAATCCTAACACTTCATCCTTTTCTTCAAGTCCAAGGAATTTTTTCATTTTAGGAGAATAACAAGCATTTCCTGTTTTCCAGAAAGAAGCTATTCCTAAACTATGAGCTGCTAAGAGCATATTTTCAATAGCTGCATCCACGGCTCCTATTTCTTCAATTTTTAATACTTTAGAATTTTCACTAATCTTAGCTGCTACCGCAATAATTGTTGGTGCTCTAAATGCCTTATTTTTTTGTTTTTCAATTTTCTTTAAAGCATCTTCAGTATTTAAATTTTCTACAGATTCTATTGCTATATCTTCCATTACTTTAGAAAGCTTATTTCTTCCTTCTCCACTTATTACAAAAAACCTCCAAGGTTCTGTTAGGTATCTATTTGGGGCATATGTTCCTGCTTCTATTATTTTCTTTATTAATTCCTTCGGAACTTCTTTATCTTCAACTTTTGCTATTGATCTTCTTGTTTTAATCGCTTCTAAAACTTCCAATTAATCCACCTCCATATTATTGATAACTCCTATTAATTACTTCCTATTATCATAATATACCCTTATTAAAATTATTTCTATGTTATTTTATTATTTTCATTTTGTTTTATTTATATATTAAGTTTATTACTTAATATATAATTACCTAATAAAACTTTTATCATTTAATATACATACTATTTTCAAAAATGTCAATAACTTTTAATCATGTATATATCATTTTATATTTCACTCTGTTATACTTGTTTTCGTACCAATATAATGAAAGAGGTGTTTTTTATAAATAAAAATTATAAGAATATAGAAAATAAATATGAAATTCAAGAAAATGTAGCTTTAATTTCATTATTAAATAAGAAGGGCTCTGAGCTTATAGCTAAAATAGATGTTGAAGACATAGAAAAAACTAAAAATACTGGTAATTGGTTTGCAGAATGGAATAAAGATTTTAATAATTATCTAGTTCAAAACATAAGCTTAACTAAAACTAACAAAAAATCTAAACCATTAAAGCAAAACCTACAAAGTTTAATCTTAAATACAAATCCTAACACTCCTATTAAACATATAAATGGAGATACTCTTGATAATAGAAAATCCAACCTTGAAATAGTTGAAAGAAATACTAAAAATGATTATGAAATTGTAGATGAAACTACTGTTGCTATAATCTTAAGAGATAAATATGGTAAAGCTTTTTCTAAAGCTCTAATATCTAAAGAAGATCTAAATACTGTAGTTACTGATGAATTTAGTTGGGTTGAGTATAAAGCTAATAATAATATCCAAGTTGTTGCTAATACTCCTAACGGAAGAGTATATTTAGATAAAATGCTTATGACTCCTAGTGATACTGAAGCTGTTTACCATATCAATCTTAATCCATTAGATTGTAAAAGAAATAATATGAGAATTGTGAAAATTTAATGTCTTATATATTCTCAATGAGAATGTTAAATAGTAGTTTCTTAAAATAGAAACTACTATGTTTTTGTTTTAATTAAATTAGAGAAAGTAACAGTAATTTTGTTTCTTCATCACAAAAAGCTGAATTAACACTATTTTTATAAATTTCTTTATACTCATTTATACTTATATTAAAGGTTTCTATTACTTTACTAGTTTCCTCATTTAAGTTTATATTAGAAACAGTTCTGTTATCAGTACTAATATTCACTTTTATACCATCTTTATGATATTTATATATAGGATGTTCTTCATATTTTTTTACAGCTTTTGTGTCAATATTACTTTTCGGACACATCTCTAAAATAATCCTCTTTTCTTTTACTAATTTATAAGCCTCTTCATCATTGTATATATAAACTCCATGACCTATTCTCTCAGCTCCTAAAAGATTTATTGCATCTCTTACATTTTTACCAAAGCCTGTCTCTCCAGCATGTATGGTAATTCTAAAACCTTTCTCTTTAGCAACTTTCATTACCTTTATATATTCATAAGCAAAATCTTCTTTTTCTTCTGCTGCTAAATCCATTGCAACTACTCCATTACCAATATACTTCTCTCCAGCATTTATAGATTGATATACATGGTCTAGCCCCAATCCTCTTATACAAGAAATTATTACATTACCTTTTATATCATAATCTTTTTCAGCATCTTTTATTCCACTTATAACACTTTCAATAATTTCTTCTAATGTTAGTCCCTTTTTCATGTGAAATATTGGAGCAAATCTAACTTCTATATATTTAACATTTTCTTTTGCTGCATCTTCTAATAGTTCATAAGATACTCTTCTTAGATTTTCTTTTGTTTGCATTACCTTATTAGGTAAATCAAATTTTTTTAAATATTCATCTAAAGAATTACAATCTTCACTTACTCTTAATAAACTTTCAACATAATTATAATCATAATTATTTAAGTCTATATTTTCTTTTTTAGCTAGTTCTATAACTGTATCAACTCTTAAGCTACCATCTAAATGGCAATGTAATTCTATCTTAGGTAAGTTATTAATGTTCATAAAAATTTATTCCTCCTTATAATTCTTTTTTGTAAATTTAAAATACTATTTTATAAAATATAATAGTCTTAATTTAAAAGTTCCTATTTATCTTCTTTAAAACTTATTAACATTTAAAATTAAACCAATATTTTTTTATAAAAAAAATTCTTGATTACGAAGAAATCATAAATAAAATGATTTCTTCGTAATCAAGAATTGTTGGTTCTTGGTAGAAACCCCTAAACCATATTATTAGGGTTATACGAAGTTAATTAAATTAATATTTATTTTATCACAAATATTAAAATAGTCAATATACTTTTTTATCAATCTTTATATAGTAAAAATTAAAACCTAGATATTATATTTATATATTATCTAGGTTTTAATATTTTAAATTAACCTAATGCAACATCTAAAATCATCATTACAGCAAATCCAACCATACAACCAATTGTTGCAATATCTGTCCTTATATGACCTTCACCTTGTTGAGATTCTGGTATTAATTCTTCAACAACAACGTAAATCATAGCTCCAGCAGCAAATGATAATGCATATGGTAATAAAGGACGCATAGCTATAACAGCAAAGGCTCCTATAATTCCAGCAATAGGTTCAACTATACCTGATGCCTGACCGTAAAAGAATGCCTTTCTACGAGAAAATCCTTCTCGCCTAAGTGGTATTGAAACCGCTGCACCTTCCGGAAAGTTCTGAAGGCCAATTCCAATTGCTAATGCTACAGCACCTGCAAGTGTTGCTGATGGCAATCCATAAGCAACTGCTCCAAAAGCAACTCCCACTGCAAGTCCTTCTGGAATGTTGTGTAATGTAATAGCCAATACAAGTAATATACTTCTTTGCCAGCTTGTTTTTATTCCTTCTGCTTCTGTTACTTCAAATCCCATATGCAAATGAGGTAATAACTTATCTACAGCAAATAAAAATGCTCCTCCACTTAAAAATCCAATAGCCGCTGTTAACCAAGCTGTCTGACCTAATTCTTCTGCCATCTCAATACTTGGTGCTAATAGTGACCAAAAACTAGCTGCAATCATAACGCCTGCTGCAAAGCCTAACATACCATTTAATACATTCTTATTTATTTTCTTAAAGAAAAATACTAATGCTGCTCCAAGAGCTGTAACTGCCCAAGTAAAGAATGTACCAATTGCCGCTTGTGTAACTGGTGAAAATTGCGATAACCATTCTATCATATTCCCATCTCCTATCTCTAATATATTTTTCTATTGTTAATATTTAAAGTACTAATTATTATACTTTAAATTTCAAATAAGTTTCCATTTCATTGAATAAACATTAATCATTGAATATGTAATTATATTTTCTCTTATTTAAAAACATAATTGTATTTATTACAATCATATAATATATTATTATATCATATTATTGTAATAAAAGAAATATCTTTTTATAGTAATATATATACTTTAGTAAATATATTTTACTTCCCTATTCCATTAGTTTATTCATTGTATGTACCGATACAATTGCTATGATAACTTTGCATTGCTATAATGTTCCTGTATTTAAAATAAAAATAATTTTACAAGGGGACTATTATATGGCAAATAAAAACTTAAAAACTATGAAATTAATGCAAACTTCACTACTTGCGGCATTATGCTTTGTTTCCTTTACCTTTTTTCAAATTAAAATTCCAGTACCAGGAGGAGATGCAACTTCATTGCATATTGGAAATGCATTTTGTGTATTGGCTGCTTTACTTCTCGGTGGAAGATATGGAGGCCTAGCTGGAGCTATAGGAATGACAATTGCAGATTTACTTGATCCTGTGTATATTTTAGTAGCCCCAAAAACCTTCATATTGAAATTATCTATTGGTCTTATAACAGGCTTAGTTGCTCATGGTTATGCTAATATCTACCAAAGCAATGATAAGAAATATATATTTAAATGGAGTACTATTGCTGCAATTTCCGGATTATCTTTTAATGTTATCTTTGATCCCATAATTGGATACTTTTACAAACAATATATTCTTGGACAACCCCAGCAAGTGGCAGCCGTTTTAGCAAAACTAAGTGCAATTACTACATTTATTAATGCAGTAGCATCTGTAATATTAGTAAGTTTTATGTATAATTCTTTAAGACCAATCTTAATAAAATCAGGATTGTTATTACCTGTAGATAATAATATTAGTAATAATAAATAATTCTAAATATATAAATAAAGAAAACCCAGCACTGAAATATTCCCTATATAATAATCAGTCTTATTCTTTTAACTGTCTACTATAAAGGGATATTATCAATGTTTTGGGTTTTATCTCTATAAATTTATGTTTTTTTAATAAATTTAAATATTTCTCTTATAAAAACTAATCATTAGCAATAACAGCTTTATTTTTCCACTTACCTTTTTTAAAGAAAATTGTAGTTATTACCGCTCCAAGTATCCAACATATAAGTAGTGATATAAAGGTTGATTCTGGTCTACCTGTTGGATAAGCTGTACTACGTGTAAAGTAAGCAATACCATAAGCAATTGGTACACGAATTATTACTGTTGTTATTAATGAAATCCACATAGGTGTTACTGTATCTCCAGCACCTCTCATTACCCCCGATAAGCTTTGTGTTATTGCCATTGCAATATATCCTAAGGCAAGAATTTTCATCATATGCATGCTTAAATTAACAAGTTCAGAAGTATCAGTAAAAATTCCCATAAGCCTTTTACCAAATATTAAAATTATAATAGTTATAATAGTAGAAACAGAAACAGCAATCTTTACTCCATCCTTACTTCCTTTTTCTACTCTATCAATCTTTTTAGCACCTATATTTTGACCTGAAAAAGTTGTCATTGCATTACCAAAAGTAAAGTTAGGCATCATAGCAAATCCATCTACTCTCATAACAATTACATTAGCTGCTATAACCAATTCTCCAAAACTATTAGTTAATGATTGTACAACTATTAAAGCTAGAGAAAATACAGCTTGAGTAAGACCTGAAGGTAATCCAAGTTTTATAAGTCTCATAGAATACTCTTTATTTGGTTTAAGCATTCTAAGATTAAGATCAAATACATCTCTCATTTTTGCTAATTTAATGAAACACAGTATTGCTGATATTCCTTGAGCTATAATAGTCGCAAGTGCAACACCTGGAACACCCATGCCTAATTTTGCAACAAATAAAAGGTCAAGTCCTACATTTAAAACTGTAGCTATAAGCAAGAATATAAGGGCAGATATAGAATCTCCCATACCACGAAGTACGCCTGCTAAAATATTATAAAATGCAAAGCCTGCTATCCCTAAGTAATAGATAACAAGATAATCCTTGCACCACTGCATAATAGACTCCGGCGTATTAAGAGCAGTTAATAGTGGACCTGTAATAAGAGGTCCTATAAACATTATTACAGCAGATACTATTAGAGTTAAAGTTATACAAACTCCTATAGTATGAGAAAGTTTTTTACGATCCTTAGCCCCAAAGGCTTGTGCTACCATTATTCCTGCACCAGTTGAAATTCCAACAAAAAGTACGATTAAAAGGCTTAATACGGGCATTGCACTACCTACAGCTGCAAGTGCATTGTCTCCAACATATTTTCCTACAATAATAGAATCTGCAGTATTATAAAATTGTTGAGCTACATTACCAATAAGCATAGGTATTGAAAATTCAACAATTCGCTTCCAAGGTGTACCCTCAGTCATATCTTTCGGAGCAAAAAGCTTCGAAATTTTCATCATATAAATCCCCCATTCAATAATTAGTTTTCTTTTTCTAAAGTTACTCAAAATTTCAATAACTTCACTCTATAATAGTTCTTAATGATTGTCAATTTGTACCTTAAATTATAAACATTAGATACTTATACTAGCTACGGAAGTTATCCTATTAATTCTTTTACAAAACTATTAGCAGGATTTTTGATAATCTCATAAGGAGTTTCATATTGCACAATTTCTCCTTTATTCATAACTAATACTTTTGTCCCTAATTTTAAAGCTTCTTTAATATCATGGGTTACAAATAAAATAGTAACCTTTAATTCACTATGAATACGTAAAATCTCATCTTGAAGCATTTTCCTTGTAATTTCGTCTACTGCCCCAAAAGGTTCATCCATGAGCATAATTTGAGGTGATGCTGCCAGAGCCCTTGCTATTCCAACTCTCTGTCTCTGTCCTCCTGACAGTTCATCTGGATATCTCTCTCTCATATTTTCTTCAAGCCCAACTACCTTCATTAATTTATTTACTGCTTCATTTGTTTTTTTCTTATCAGATTTATTTATTAAATTAGGAACATAGGCAATATTATCTTCTACCGTCATATGAGGAAACAACCCAGTTCCCTGAATAACATATCCTATATTTCTCCTTAATCTAATTATATCTTCATTCTTTATATCTTTACCATTTACATATATATTACCTTCATCAGGGATATTTAATCCATTTACCATTTTTAATATCGTAGTTTTTCCACATCCTGAACTTCCAACTATAGTAATAAAGTCACCTTTCTCAATTTCTAGATTAAATCCAGTAATTACTGCTTTGTCTCCATATACCTTTTTAATATTTTCAAACTTTATCATTGTACTATTACTCAAAATTCATCTTCCTTTCTATGGAATTAAACCATTCTCTTTTAGATATTCCTTTGCAACTTCTTTTGGCTCCCTCCCATTACTCTCCACCTCATAATTAAGTCTTGCTATATCTTCATCACTAAAAATACCTTCCATTTTTTTAAGGATTTCAGTAACCTCTGGATATATTTTCAATGTTTCATCTCTAACTACAGTTCCAGCTTTATAAGATGGATAAAAGTTTTTATCATCAATTAATACAGTTACATCAGAAATAGAAATCTGTCCATCTGTAGTAAAAATATTCATAACATCAATTTCCCCACTATTAATTGCCTGATATTTTAAACCAATATCTAAATCAACTTCTTTTTCAAAAGTATATCCATAAGTATTACAAAGAGCATTATACCCATCTTCTCTTTCATAAAAATCATATTCTGCTCCAAAGATTAATTGATTAGAAACCTTTTGTAAATCTGAATAAGTTATAATATTATACTTATCTGCTATTTCTTTTCTTACTGCTAATCCATATGTATTATTAAATCCATACATCCCAACCCAAGAAAAATTATATTTTTCTTTATATTCACTTTCTAACTCTTCAAACATTGACTCTTTATAGATTTCCTCATTTTTTAAAACATTACTCCATGCTGTTCCTGTATATTCTGGATATAAATCAAATTCTCCTCTTTCTAAAGCTGGTTGAATATTAGCAGTTCCACCACCAACTCCTTGAGTCATTTCTACTTTTATATCTGTTTCTTCTTGAATTAAAATACTTATCATTTCACCTAATATATATTGTTCAGTCATAGGTTTTGTAGCAATTTTTATCACTTTAGAATCAGATTTAAAATTCATTACTACAATTATGGAAATACCTATAACAATAGCAGCAATTATACTTTCTTTAATTTTTCTTTCTCTAAAGGATTTTACTCTTATTTTTTGAATAGTTTTTTCTAAAATTCCTAATATAAAGTCTGATATAAATGCAATAATTGCAATTAATAGACTTCCTGCAATAGTCATGGCTGGATTATTTGTAGTTATCCCTCTGTAAATGGCAACCCCTAATCCTCCTGCTCCGATAAATGATGCAATACCAGCAAGGGCAATAGTCATAACAACCATGCTTCTTAAACCTGATATAATAACAGGTACAGCAAGAGGAATTTTTATCTTATATAAAATTTGAAAATTTGTACTTCCCATCCCCTTTGCTGATTCAATGATATCAAAATTTATATTATCAATTCCTGTATTTGTATTTCTAACCATTGGAAGTAATGCATATACACTTAAAGCAATAATAGCTGTTTTATTTCCGATACCTGAAAAAGGTATTAAAAATCCTAACAACGAAATCGATGGTACTGTATAAACAAAATTTACAATTCCAAGTACTACTGTAGAATATTTCTTGTATTCACTAATTATAATCCCTATACCTAGGCCTAATATTGTAGCAATAATAATAGATATTGCTGAAATCCAAAGATGTTCAACTATAAGTTTAAAGAAGAAATCCCATCTTTCCGCATATATATTAAAAATATCTTTTATCATCTTTATTCCCTCCTAATACAAATAACTTATATTTTTAGTATCTCAAAAAATAAGCTAAATATAATCAATTTTGATTTTATATAACAAATTATAAAGTTTAAACTCTATAACTAATAAATTCTAACTTGAGAATAACATAGTTTTACTAATAATACTAATAATCATTATCCTTTATGCTTATTTAAACTATATAAAAAGTACGACAAAATCCATTTAAATAAATTTTAAATTTAATTTTTTATTATATTTTACTAAAAAATTAATAGTGCAACAATTGTTACACTATTAATTTTATATATTTAATTTATTTCAATTTAATATATTCCTTTGTTACTAAAACTTACAGTTAAGCCAATAACTCCACCTATTATAGCTGGAATTACCCAGTTAAATCCAAGACTTGCAAAAGGTAACTTATTTATAAATTCTATATTCATACCTAAGCTATTAGCAACAGTAAGCAAGCTAATTAAAAGAGTTGCATAGGTTGCACCTTTATAAACTTCAGGTTTATATATTATTTTCGAAAAATAACTCATTAAAATTAAGGCTATTGAAACAGGATAAATAACTGTTAATATTGGAGCAGAAACAGATATTATTTTATCAACCCCAATTATAGAAACTATAGAACTAAATATACATATAAAAATAACTATGTATTTATATTTCAACTTTTTGTTTGTGACTTCTTCGAAATACTTACTGATAAAAGATGTTAATCCTATAGCAGTAGTAAGACATGCAAGCATTACTACTACACTTAATATAATCTTTCCGGTATTTCCTAAAAGTGAGTTAGTTATATTAACTAATAATATAGTTTTAGATGTATTAAAATCATATATTTTAGATGCAGTAGCACCTAAATAAGCCAAACCTCCATATACTAATGTAAGTCCTATACC
>JARIDB010000119.1 GCA_029257045.1 Clostridium sp. | reverse complement strand
ATCATCACATAATCCTTTATATATTTGCATATTTTCTTCTTTTCTTGAAAATGATTGAGTTACTTTTATCCCATTTATACTTTCATGTATATAGGCATTTAAATTTGATTGCTTAGCACTTAACCTTTGATATGCTTTCCTTTGAGCACTTTTTATTGATAGCATTATTACAAGTAGTAACGGGATACATATTAATGTTACCAATGTTAATCTAAAACTTAAAAACAACATAAATATTATTGTCATTAATAAAGTTACTATATGCGCTATTAGGTTTACAAAACCATTTGATAATATATCGCTTAATGAATTAATATAATTAACAACCCTAACTAATATTTTCCCATGGGGCCTTGAATCATAATAATCAAATGGCACAAATTGAAGATTTTTAAATAAGTCATGCCGAATATCTACTAACATCTTTTGTCCCACTTCTCCCATTGTGTACATTCTGTGTTTCATTATAATAGCAATAGATAGAAATATTCCTATATAAAGAACTGAAATTAATATTAGCCCTTTAATATTTTTATCTGGTATTAAATTGTCTAATGATATCTTTATAATAACAGGACCTATTAATGAAATTACACTTGATAAAAGCATTAATAATATAGAAAGTATTATTTCCCCCTTATATGGCTTCATATATCTTAGGAGTCTTTTTAAATAGCTTAAATTAAACCCAGCTTCTAATTCTTCATCAACATCATATTTATTTCTTGCCATTTATATCCCCTCCGTCCTTATATTAAAATTACCATATTGAGTATCAAATATATTTGAGTAATATCCACTTTTTCTTATTAGTTCATTATGGGTTCCTCTTTCTACTATTTCTCCACCATCTAAAACTAATATTAAATCAGCTTGCTTTAATGAAGATATTCTATGAGCTATTATAAAGGTAGTTTTCTTTTCTTTCATATTTTTTAATTCATATTGTATCTTTTTTTCCGTTTCCATATCAACAGCTGAAGTTACATCATCTAATACAAATATTGAAGCATTTTTCATCATGGCTCTTGCCAATGATACTCTTTGTTTTTGTCCTCCAGAAAGTCCTACCCCTCTTTCTCCTATAACAGTTTCATATCCATTATCTAAATTTTTAATAAATCCATGAGCCTGTGCCTTTTTAGATATATTTTCAATTTCAGAAATGCTTGCTCTTGGCTTACCAAATGCTATATTATCTTTAACTGTATCTGAAAATAGAAAAATATCTTGCATTGCAGTTCCTATATTTCCTCTTAGAACATCTAAATCTATATTCTTTATATTTATATTATCTATATAAATTTCTCCTTCAGTTGCATCATAAAACCTGGATAATAAATTTATTATTAGTGATTTCCCTGATCCTGTATGCCCTACTAGCCCTATAGTTTGCCCTGATTTTATATTAAAGGAAATATTATTTATTACTCTTCTACCATCAAGATTTAAGCTAACATTTTCAAATTTAATATTGCCTTTAAACTTTGTTAACTTAACTATTTCTATATTATTTTTTATACTACTTTCAGTATTTAATAATTCTATTATCTTAGATGATGATGCTATAAATCTTTGGGTATCATTAATTAAATACCCACACATTCTCATTGGATTGTTTAAGGCCCATAATAAACTATTAAATATAATCAATTCACCAAAGGTCATACTCTTATTTATTACCAAAATTCCTCCTACAAGTATCATAACTACAGATAAGATATTTGAGAAAAATTCTAATTTAGGTATATATTTTTGTGTCACTTTTATAGTATCTAAATTTCTATCTTTATAATTTTCATTTTCATTAGTAAACTTATCCACCTCGAATTTTTCTCTCCCAAAAGCTCTCACAACTCTATTTCCACTTATATTTTCTTGTACAATCGAATTTAACCTTGAATAAGCTTCTCTTATTCCATGAAATGTAGGTGATATTTCTTTACTCATTTTATATGCTAAAAATCCAATAATAGGGGATACGAGTAGCATAAACATTGTTAATGTTGTATTTACATACATCATAGATACTATTGCAAATCCAAAGGTAGTTATACATGATATTACGTTATATACTACCCATGCTACAAAATGCCTTATTGCATCTGTATCTCCTGTCATTCTAGCCATTATATCTCCAGTTTTAAATTTGTTATAAAAGTTTAAATCTAAATTTAATAATTTATCATATAAGTTAACCCTTATTTCAAATAAAACATCCTGCGATATCTTTTCTAAAATCATTTGAAATATATAAGCTACTCCTCCCTTAAAAACTACTATAAAAATCATAATTGATATAAGTGGTATTAGTAAGTTTATTTCATTATTACCTAATACTCTATCCACTATTTTTCCTGATATAAATGGATTTACCATATTAATTGCAGAAGTAAATAACACTAATAATAATGCAATAAAATACTTCAACTTATACTTCTTTAAATATCCAAATATCCACTTTAAACTGTTCATAATTAAATTTCTCCCTTATTTTATTTATTCCTAAGTATGATTATAAAGAAGTGGTTGAAAATATAAATGTATTATATTAAACTTTAAATGTATATTATTATACTAAATTATAGCAATGGTTATGGAGATATAATTATGAGTAAAGCATACACAAATATAGATAGTTATAACCCCCAAATACTTTTTGTAATAGATGGATATTGCTCACCTGAAATACCTGTTCCTGAAACTAATTACCACTGTCATGAAGACTTTATTGAGCTTTCATTTATTACTTCTGGTTCAGTAGATTACTTAATTGAAAACGAAAAATATACATTAAAAAAAGGACAAGTTTTAATTTCTAATCCCGGTATTTATCATAAAGAGTTATTTGATTCCAATACTAACTGTAGAGAACTTCATATTGGCTTAACTAACTTAGATTTATTTAGTACTACTAAGAAGAACTATATTGATGTAGGGAATAAAAATATATTAACACTTAGCAGATATAAGGATAATATCTTAAAAAATTGCCTTGAAATTGTAGAGGAACAAAGAAACTATAATCAAACTTCTCCATTTATGCTTAAATCACTTGTAATGAAATTATTAGTATTACTCCATAGAGAACTTAATGAAGAAGTTCCAAATATCGATTGCCATGAGTTTTCTTTTAAATCCCGTGAAAAAAAGGCTCTTGTTGAAGGTATTACTAATTATTTAATACTTAATTACATTGAGGATATTTCTTTATATACATTATCAAAAAACATGTATTTAAGCCCTGTCTATATATCGAAGATATTTAAGGAAATCATGGGTGACTCCCCCATAAACTATTTAATACAAATTAGATTATCCAAAGCCAAAGATTTATTAAAGGATTCTAATCTTTCCATAAAGACTATTGCAAAAATGGTAGGCTATAATGATCCTTATTATTTTAGTAAGCTTTATAAAAAATATTATGGTGTTTCACCAAATAAAGAAAGAAAAGATATATAAAATTATAACCCCTGTATAAAAAACATGGAAAAACAAATCCTCTTATCTTGTTTTTCCATGTTTAATATTATAATTTATTTTATTTAATTTTATATTCATTTAAAAAGTTTGCCAATGCGCCTACTAAATTAGCATCATTTTTATGAGTACATGTTGCTATACTGGGTTTTACTTTAGCAATCTTTATTTTTGTTAGTAAATAATCTAACTTTTTATTTATTTCATTTATAAAATCTTCTCTCTCGGATATGGCTCCTCCTAACAAGATTATATCAGGATCGTAAATATATTGGAGGTTAAATATTCCTTTGGCTAAATTAAGATAAAATCTCTCTATTACTTGCTTGCATATATCATTACCCTTTTTAGCTTCATCAAATACCTTTATACCATCCCAAGTATCGTCATTGTAGTAAGATCTTACTTTTCTAACAAAAGACATAGTAGATGCAACTTCACTAAAGTTTTTAAATTCCCCATTTTCTTCTTCCATTATCATATATCCAAACTCACCACCATGTAGGTTTTTACCATTATGGATTTCACCATTATGGATTATAGCCCCACCTATACCCGTTCCACAAACTACAAACATTATATCTTTTATGTCTTTTCCTGAACCATTAAAAGCTTCAGCTAATGCTGCACAATTTGCATCATTTTC
>JARIDB010000185.1 GCA_029257045.1 Clostridium sp. | reverse complement strand
TTTATAATTGGAAAAACATAAGGTACATAAAATAACTTTATATTAAGAGGTTTATTTTTATCATTCTTATTGGGTCTTCTAATTGTTGTATCTACAATAACTACATTATTATTTTTAATGTTCCAATTATTTTTTTCTTTATATTCTTTTATCCTTTTATAATAAATTAAAAACATTATAAAATATGTTATCAAAGGTAAGGTCATTAATGTTGTCATTACCATTTCAGCATACAAACCTTTGTTAAAAGATATAAGTAAAATAATATTACTCAAAATAGCCACAATAATAAAACAAATTAAGGTTTTCTTTTTGTAGTCTTTTTCAAGAGCTAATAACATTTCTTCCTTTTGAAAATCTTTTGGTATTCTTACCCCAAAATATATTCCTTTATTTGAAGAACTATTTAAGTAGTAGGATAAAATAAACATAATAAACAGCCCTATGTTTAATGTAATAATAGCTATAGCTTTATCCATTATTTACTTCCTCCTTTTAATTCATTATAAATTTCTTTAATATATTCTTCAATATCATCTTTTGTAATATTTCTATTTATACATTCTGCTATGTTTATCCTCAGATCATCTCTAATACTATTCTTAAAAACCTCATTTGACTTATCTAGGTTTAAATCAACCATAGCACCTTTTCTTCTATCAATTTTTATATACCCTTCATCTTTTAGTAGAGAATAAGCTTTATTTACTGTATGCATATTAACTTCAATATCCTCTGCAAGGCCTCTAACTGATGGAAGTTCTTGCCCTATTTCTATTTCTTTTTTGGCTATTCCCTTTATTATTTCATTTTTTATTTGCATATATATTGGTATTTCTGAATCAAAGTTTATTTTTATAATCAATTTATCACCTTTTCTTTATAAATTTAAAAATATCTTCTATAATGTAATCATACTATCTATGGGGGTGAACTTTATGAATAAAAAGTTATATAAAATTTCTACTGAAAAAAAAGTTGCTGGGGTTTGTGCTGGATTAGCAGAGTATCTTAACGCTGACGTAACAATTATTAGAATAATAGTAACTTTACTAATACTTTCTTCTTTTTCAACCTTACTTATTTTATATATTATTTGCGCTATTGTAATGCCTGATAAAAGTGAATTATATTAAAGGAAAACTGACAAGTAACTTGTCAGTTTTGTTTTTAATTAATTAGTTCATATCTTTTTATAGCCATATATTTTAATACAATCAAAGAACTTACAAGAATTATTAATAAATATATTATAGATATAAATATTATCCTATTAATATTTATAATATTAAACTTAATTATAGCAATGACCGGTATTCCTATTATAACTAAAGAAGCTAGCATCACTAAGAGTACACTAAAGCTTTGCTTTACAACTTGAGTTGCTGATGTCCAATTAAGCCTTGGAAGAAATACATTTGCTATTATTCCTAAAATTGCAATTATAGTAGCATAAATTGATGATATAACTACAATATATATTAGTTCCAAAAAACTATATCCTAATGTAAATTTAAATATTATTGAAGCAATTATAGTAATAGGGATAACTAAAATAAGATTTAAAATTATTTTCCCTTTAAATATATCAATAGTTCTTAGTGGTAAAGATTTTAAAATCCATAAATTTTTCCCCTCTAAAGAAATAGAAGAATTTGTTGTACACGATAATGAAATAATTGCAATTAAAAACCCTATTACTAATATTAAAGTGAATTCTTCTGGAAAGTTTATATTTAACACCCTTAATATCTCTTCTTTTTTAAAAAATATTGTAGCTAAACCTCCAAGTAAGATAATAGCTGGTCCAATAATTGTATTAGTAACATAAATAGGTATTGAAAAATACATTGCTAATTCTTTTTTTATTAAAGATTTTAAAATACTATTTTTCTCAATAACTATCCTATTTTTATTTAAACTATTATTTCCTTCATTTAATAATGCATTTATTTTTTCAAACAAGTTAATAAATATTCTTATAAATAAATTAATTATTAAAATAGATATTAATATATAAATAATTATATAAATAGGATTCTTGTTTTTTGTGATATTTATAATAAAGCTAAATATGTTATTTTTATTTTTTATAAGGCTTTCAAATTTATCTTTATTTTTTATAAACCCATTAATAAAGGTTTGTGAATTAAATAAAATTACCATTATTAATAAAGTTAATCCTACTGTAGTAAAATTGATTATTAAATTTTTTCTTTTAAAGTTCTTGAATATATACTTTATTATAAAAGCAAAAGCCTAAGATAAAACTAATGGTATAAATGGCAAAAACATAAATAATAATAAGGAGTAAATATAAAAAATTATAGTTTTTTCTCCTACAATTCCATAACCTATTATTTGCGGAATGTAAATTACTAAAGAAATAAAGTAACTTATTATTAATAAATTACATAACTTACTAATTAAGATATGAGAAGGTTTTATTGGAAGAAATATTAATTTTTCAAATTCCTTCTCTGAAAACAATACTCCCTGTGCTCTTATCATTGTAATAAAGAATATAACAATAGAATTTGTTATAAAGCCACTTAACAATATAAGATCTAAAATCCCATTTGTTTTTAAGTAATTTGAAAGGAATATAGCACTAAATAAATTGCTTACAAAAAATATTACTAAAGATATAGATATTAAAAGTACAATAAATATATCTTTAATCTTCCCATTAAGTTTCTTTTCTTTAAATTTGTTTAACCCAAATTCATTTAATATGGTTATCTTAAGTAGAGCGCCTAACTTATTCATTATCTACCATCTCCATAAATATATCTTCTAAAGAACTATCTCCCTTTACTTCTTCCATACTTCCTTTAGCCATTATAATTCCATTTTTTATTATAGCTACCTTATTACATATTTTTTCTGCGACTTCTAAAACGTGAGTAGAAAAGAATATAGCTGCTCCTTCTTTACACAAACTCTTCATTTCTTCTTTCAATATATGAGAAGCTTTAGGGTCTAAGCCTACAAAAGGCTCATCTAAAATTAGAAGTTTTGGTTTATGAATTAAAGCTCCAATAATTACAAGTTTTTGTTTCATTCCATGAGAATAAGAAGTTATTATATTCCCCAGAAAATCTTTTAATTCAAACTTTTCACTATAGTAGTTTATGCTTTTTTCTCTTTCCTCTTTAGGTATCTCAAATATATCACCTATAAAGTTTAAATATTGTATTCCTGTTAAGTACTCATATAAATCTGGATTATCAGGAATATATGCTATATTCCTTTTACATTCCATAGGATTCTCTTTTATAGAAATCCCATCGATTAATATATCTCCTTCTGAAAATTCTATAATTCCAACTACAGCTTTTATAGTTGTAGTCTTTCCAGCGCCATTATGACCTATAAAGCCAAAAACATCACCTTTTTCAACCTTTATAGATATATTATCTACTGCTTTTTTTCCCTTAGAATAAGTTTTTGAAAAGTTTATTATTTCTAACATTTTACCCCTCCTAACTGTTATATATAATATATAACAGCTATAACTTAAATTCAAGTTCTTTATTTCAAACTTTTATTTTGTTATTAAGCGATTTTTTTGAAAATTTCAATAATTAAAACTTATTTTTTATAAGATAATTTCTCTTTTCTCTGATAGGTATATATGTTAGAATGAATAGAAATAGTCGGTATTCTTATGAAACTGAACTAATTAAAAATTTCTTTTTTTGCCGAATTATATCCATAATGGAATGAGAACGGAGGAGTTTATATGTTAAACACTAGGGGAATGGGCAATTCTAGGGAACAAGTTAGAAAAATGGTAGTAATAGCAATGTTATCCGGCATCTGTATATTTTTAGGGTTAACTGGTCTTGGATTTATTCCTTTACCACTTTTCAAGCTAACAATTTTACACTTACCAGTAATTATAGGTGCTATTATTGAAGGTCCTATGGTAGGCGCTTCAATTGGATTAATTTTTGGTTTATTTTCAATATATCAAAATATTACTACACCAACTATAATGTCACCATTTTTTTATAATCCAATGGTTTCAATTGCTCCTAGGATTTTAATAGGAATAGTTTCCTATTATGTTTATTCATTTGTTAAAAACAAACTAAAGAATCATAAGCTTTCTATTATTGCAGCTTCTATATTTGGTTCTCTAACTAATACCATTGGTGTTTTAGGCACTATATATTTATTTCACTTTAAAGATTATGCAGATATCTTAGTTAGTAATGGTGACATAAATGAAAATTCAATTAAAAATGTTTCAATAGCTTTATTAACAATTATAGGAACCAATGGTTTTGCTGAAGCTTTACTTTCAGCTTTAATTATTTCACCAATCGTTATAGCTATACTTAAAATGCAAAAAAGAAATTAATAATAAAAAAGGTTGTTTGATTAATATTCAAACAACCTTTTTATACTTTGTACCATTTTATTCTTTATAATGTCCTTTTTTCCTCAAATAACTTTATTTTTATAGTTTATAAAACCTATAATTACATAATCTATTACTGCACAGTTAAATTAAACTATGCAATACACTATACAAGCTTTTCAGCTTAAAGGAGGAATTAATTATGGCAAAAAACGGATATGAATCCGGACTACAAAATCTTAAAAATGAAGTAGCTTCTGAAATGGGAGTTCATTTCAATGAAGGTTACAATGGTGATCTTTCTTCAAGACAATGTGGAAGCGTTGGTGGAGGAATGGTTAAAAAAATGGTAGAAAATTATAAAGGTTCAACAAAATAATAACTTGAAAAGGTTTATTAACTTATTAAAATTTAAAGGAGGAATTTATCATGACAAATAATAATAATTATAAAAATTCAGAATTAAAGAATTTAAAGAATGAGGTTGCTTCTGAAGTGGGAGTTCAATTCTCTGAAGGCTATAACGGAGATCTTTCTTCAAGACAATGTGGAAGCGTTGGTGGAGGAATGGTTAAAAAAATGGTAGAACAATATAAAGGTACATTAAAATAATAAATAATTTAATAATATAGACCTATAATTTAGGGATAAATAAAACAATCGTTTTATTTATCCCTTTCTAATTTGAAATAATTTATATAAGAAATTTAAATTAATTTCTCTATTTCATTTTTATAGGCTATAATATCTTTATACAATTGAAAGTTCACAATTCACAATTAATAGAATACCAAATGTTCTTTTTATACTATTAAATCTTGTGAATTTAAACATCCCTTTAAATGTGAACTATTTAAAATGATAGAGGTGATTGTTTGAGAAGAGAGTATATAAACTATACTAAAGATCTACCTATTAAAATAACTTATACAAATATTAAAGAATATCCAATTCATTGGCATAATTATCTTGAGATTATTTATGTTTTAAAAGGTAATATTTTTGTAAATATAGACACAGATTCATTTCAAATCATGGAAAAAGAATTGGAAATAATAAATATTAATGAAGCTCATAGAATATATAGTAACGAAGATAATAGAGTTTTAATTTTTCAAATAGACCCAAATTTTTTTGAAAAATATTATAAAGATATAAATAATGTATTTTTCTATACTAATTCTTCAGATACTGCTGCTCAAGAAGGAGAAGACTATAATATTTTAAAAAACTTCTTAGCAAAACTTCTTTGTGAATCTGTTCAGAAAATAGATGATTATGATAAAGAAACTGAATCTATTCTTATTGATTTACTTTATCATCTTATTAATAACTTTCATTATTTAACTCATGAAAAAGAAGAATTAAAAGAAAAAACAGAACAACTTGCTAGATATCATAGAATATCTAAATATATTTTTAATAATTATGATAGCAATATAACATTGCAAGATATTGCTAAAAAGGAATTTTTAAGTCCCCATTATTTATCTCATGAAATAAAATATGCTACAGGTTATAGTTTTACTGATTTAGTTAATTTAACTAGAGTTGAAGAATCTGTTAAACTTTTACTTGACAGTGATTTAAGTATTTCTGATATTTCCGATGAAGTCGGTTTTTCTCATGTTAGATATTTGAATAAAAATTTTAAACATTATTATGAGTGTACCCCTCTTCAGTTTAGAAAAAAAAATAAGTTATCTGAAGAAGAACTAGAAAACTCAAAATCTATTGAAATACTTAAATTAGATGAAGCCCTAAATTATCTTTCTTATGATTTAGAAGACTATGAAAGATTTAATTATGATAATAAGCTCTGGAATCTTCATATTGATATGGATAATACTATAAAGGATTTTAATAAAGATTATAAAGAAATTATTAATATAGACGATGCCTTTGATTTACTCTTAGAAGATAATAAAGATATCTTAGAAGAAATTCAAGAGGAAATCCATTTTAATTATGCTCGTCTTGAGAATATGTTTACTAGCGATATGGGTGTTTTCCCCAAATCCGATTTCTATAATTGGAATAAGGCTAAAAGTGTAATTGAATTTTTAGATTATATTGATTTAAAACCTTTAATATTAATAGATAACCCTAAGTTTACTATTCAAAAATATAAACAAGTTTTAATAAGCTTTCTAGATTATTTTGATGAAATTGAATATATAAATATTAATAAGTTTAGATTTCAATTTGTAAAGTCTATTTCTGAAAAAATAAAAAATGAATTAAGCATCTTCTTAAAAGAAATTTATAATATAGATGTTTTAGAAAGAACCTTTGTTTCCAACAAAAGTTTAAATAAAATTTACGACACCATTTATATGTTACCCTATATAATCCACAATACTATATTCAACAATGAATCCTTAGACTTTTTAAAAGCTTTTGATGTTCTTGAAAAAGAAATTAGATTGACTAATGAAGTTTTTATAGGTGCACCTGGTATTGTAAATGATATGAATATAAGAAAATCATCTTATTATGCTTATTACTTATTAAGTAAGCTTGGAGATGAAATTGTAGCTATAGATAATGGTTATATAGTAACTAAAAAAGATGATGAATTTTGTATTTTACTTTATTCTTATACAGAAGATTTAGATGAAATGAAAAGATATGAAGAAATATTCACTAAAAGAGGTACTAATAAAAAGGTTTATAAGAGAAAGATATCTTTAAATATACAAAATATTAAAGATGCTTCAAGAATTATCACTTATGAACTTGGTGAAAATATGGGTTCTTCTTATAATTACTGGCTTTCAATGGGGTCTCCTGATAGATTAAATAAAGAAGAAAAGGAAATATTACATAAAGCTTCCTTCCCTAAAATTGAATTTAAATATTCTAAGAAAAATACCATATTAAATATGATTACTGAACTTAGAGGATATTCTGCTAAGCTTATATTAATAAAAAAAGTTTCAAAACCAAAAAATAATATATAATTATTAAGCATATTAATGTACTAATACTTAATATAAGTTTGCTATTTCTAATATTTTCTTAATTCTTATATTTATATAAATAACATAAATGTACTTAAATCTAGGCACTTTAGGCAATTCAAATTTTTCTATAATTTAATATAATTAATATATAGAAATTAATATAAAAATAAAAGAGGTGTCCTATGAGAGGGTTGTTTTTTATACCTAGCATATTTTCAAATTATTCATTACTTAGTTTTTTTTCGTCATTATTTAATATAAAAAAATAAAGGTAGTATTGCTACCTTTATTTTTTTTAATCTTCTTCCATTTTCATAGCTAAAGAAAAGTATTTTAAAGAATCTTTTATATCTCCAATGTTATGATACATATCTCCTAACTCTAAATATCTTTGATATTTTTTTTCTTTATCTGAAAATTTAAATAAAGCATCCAAAGAAAAATTCATATAAGTTTCAGCCTGATTATATAATTTCATCTTTTGAAGTATTATTCCTTTTAAATAATATGTTTCTTCCATTTGTACTATATCATCGATTTTAATTGCATAATCTAATGCATTATCTGTTATTTCATAAGCATAACTATATTCTTCATTATCATATAAAGTTCTAATACATTTATTTAGAAATTTAACATTTTCTTTTATATTTGTTTCAGGAAATATTTCTATTCCTGCTCTAATTTCTTCTATAGCTATTTCCTTTTTATTTATGTAAAAAAAACTTTCACTATTTTGTCTTTTTGCTATTGCCATAGCCATAGGATATTTTTCTAAGTAAATATAAGAATCATCCATATACTTATGATAATCTCTTTTATCTAACCTTATACCTAAAGTTGCGTAAGCATGAAATATCTTGCCTTTATATAAATCTAATTTGACACTTTCAACATACTTTAAAGCATCTTTTATTGAATTAAAAGCTTTTTCTATTTGGTTTAACTTTTCATAAGCCTTTCCTTCATAATAAGAAGCATAAGAAAACTTTTCTTTATCCATATTATCCTTATTAATTATAATATCTTTTATTCTTTGATAATAAGTAATAGCTTCATTATATTCTTTTCTACTATAAAAAAATGTAGCCATATCCCAAAAATAAATAATTGTATTTTCAATAGTATCATTTTTTTGATATAATTCATAATATTGAGAAATAATAACTTGTACATTTTCAACTTTATTCTCTCTAATATAAAAATCAAACAATTTATGTGTAATTTCAAAAGCTAAATCATAGTAAGAATATTCCAAAGAATAATTTAAATTATGAGTTAATAATTTTTCTACTTCCTCTTTAGATATTAATTTGATATCTATCGATTTTATATTTGTTATTATCTGGTCTTTAACATCTCTTATTAAATAATCGTAATCTATATTTAATTTATTTGATATATACTTTAAGATATCATTACCAGCTTTTATTTTCCCATTTTCTATACAACTCATCTTTGATATAGAGACTTTATCACAACATAGTTCTTTTAATGTAATTCCCTGATAAACCCTCGCTCTTTTTATCTTTTCACCCGTAGATAATATCTCCATTAAAAACCCCCGCTTGAATTAATTCTTTAGAATCCCAATCTCTCTAAAAATATTAACTCCTTCATCTAAATATTTAGCTGCTTCAATTTCTCTTTTATTATCTATATAAAATTTTCCCATCATTATAGCTATTTGAGCTGCTTCTTTAAAGAAATTATTAAATTTAGCAATCTTATAAGTATCTAATAATATATACTCAGCTTCTTTTAAGTTTTCTTGTATAATATATATCCTATACCATAAGGTGTTGACATTTATTAATCCTTTTATATCTTCATCTTTTAAGTAACTAGCAATTTCTTTTAATACTTCTTCACATTTAGATATATTTTTTAATTTAATGTGATTTTCACATATATTTAATAGAGTCTCAATTATTTTGTTATCCTTTTTCCTTATCCTAATATCTTTAGATATTTCATAATGTTTAAAAGATTCTTCAATATTTTCAAATTCAAAAAATAATTTTCCTAAATTATTTTCAATATCTGATATATTATTCATTTCTTCTAACTCTTTATAAAGTTCTAAAGTCTTTTGTGAATATTTTATTGCATTACTCAAGTCACCTTTTTTGTTATATTCTTCTGAAATCAATAGTAATGTTTTTGCATATTCTTCCTTATTATGAACTTGTTCAAATTTACTTTTAGCTAAAAATGAGTAATCAATAGCCTTTGATATTTCTTCCATCTTAAAATATGATTTAGCCATACAATAATAAATTTCTCCAAGTAAGAAATCATTACCTATACTATTATCAAGATAAACCTTTTCAGCCTGTCTTAAATAGCTGCTAGCTGAATGATATGATTTAGTCTTTAATGTTATTTTACCTAAATTGAGAAATGTATTAATTATTTCCTCATTATTATTATTTTTAATAAATATGCTGTTACATGATAAAAAATATTGTTGTGCTAAAGTAAGTTCTCCCTTTGCTATATATATTTTACCTCTTAAATATAAAATTTTGGCCTTTCTATATTCTAGATTATACTTTTCAACATAATACAAAGCATTTTCAATATATTTTTCACTTGTAGAATAATCTCCAGTTAATATATATGATTCAGCAACTTGCTCATAATATATACTAATCTTTTCTGCTTGAGTATCTTCTGATTCCATTAAATACTCTACAGAAGTTTGTAACGCTCCAGCTAAATACTCTAATAAATCCATAGATGGATTTGATCTTCCTGATTCAACTAAACTTATCTGTCCAGGAGTAATTCTATCTCCAGCTAAATCTTTAAGAGTCATATCTAATTCTTTTCTTCTTCTTTTAATTTTTTCTCCTAATGTAAGAATTTCCATCTACACTCTTCCTTTTCATTACTTTATTAATATAATTTAAAAATCTCATTACTTCTTTTACATAATTATATCATAATTTTACAGAATTCAATAGAAAATCTTCCATTTAAAGCTACTTATGAACTCTTTTTAGCTATTTTGCATAATATTATTTAACTTTTTTATATTATTTGTTTTTAATAATACATAAATCAAATTGTTTTTCTTCATTTTTTAATATAACTTTATTATTAAAAATATTGAAAACATGAAATAAGGAGTAGAAAAATCTACTCCTTATTTCATATAATCTAACATTGTATCATAAGCATCTTCTGCCATACATCTAGCTCTTTTTCCAACCTTCTTGATATTTCTTTGATACTTTCTATCTAATTGTGGAATTATCATAGCACCAATCGCAACTCCTATCATTGCTCCTGTAGCCATATTTCTAGCATTCTTCATCATAGATATCACCTCACTTATTTGAATAGGATATCTATATTATCAGTATTCCGCTTATTTTTTATGCTATGAAACTTATTCCATAATAGCCTTAATCATCTTCAATATCTTTTTTTTAGTTTCAAAATCCGACTTGTTTACTATTTTATTAATTTCTTTTGTAATTTCTTTGTTTTCTTTATCTAAAGAAACTTCATCTATTTCAACAGGTTCTATTTCAACTTCAGAATTTTCTTCACTTATATTTATTATATTTTTTTCTTTACCTTTTGCTAATGATGAAAGTTCTTTATAAACTTCTTCATTTAAAACATATAATAAATTATTGCTAAGCCATTTACTTATTGTTTTACTAGAATCTATTGATAATCTTTCTTTACATTTTTCATCTGCTAATTCATTATATAAGTCTCCCGTATGGCTATCTACCTTGACAAATATAACTTCTATTCCTAATGAAAATATTTCTTGCATTTTATTGTAGTAACTTTTTGAAGATTCTTCTTTTCTTTCCCAAAATCCAGTAGCATGATGACATATGCCTTCATAGTCATGAAAAATAACTACCTTTTTTTCATTTTTTCTAATTGCATATTCTAATCCTTTTACTGTTCCTTCAAGTTCTCCAGCTATTTGTCTTATATTACTACTTATTTCGTGTTTTTTTCCTTCACTTTGAATATGTTCAATAACATTATTTCTTAATACTACAAAAGCATAAGCATATTTTTCTGTAAATGAATTGTAACTACCATCTACATATATTTGAAGGCAATCTGTTGGATACTCATCTTCGCCTTTTTTAAGTAATTTACTTCCTTCTTCTAAATACCTTTTTGCTTCTTTTATATCTTCAAAACCTTTATATTTGGCTCCCTTTACTCCTTTTACACAATTGAAGCATTCTTCCCAAGTATCTACTATTATATTTTTAATCTTGACTTCTTTTTTCTTATCATAGCCTTCTTTTATGGCATATACTTTCTTGCCCATATAATCTCCTTTAGTATTATTAATTTTAACCTTTATTATAATACTGTTACTTCTTCTATAAAATTATAAATTTTTTCCACGTTTTTTGCACCAGTAAAGTTTATTGAATATTCAACTACAGTTTTAAGCATAGATATCATATCATTTTTCCCTTGCCAATTTTCCACTATAATATTACAAGGAACATAATCTATTATCTTACTTATTGTAAAGAAAATAACTGCAACATCATCTACTCTACCAATGAAAGGTATATTATCTGGTATTATATCTATAGGAAATGCTATATAAGATATAGCTGCTGAAATTATTAATTTGGTTTTTATTGATACTCTATTATCTTTTAAAAGTCTAATTAAAAGAGCTGTAATGTCAGGAATCATTAAAATATAATTACTAAACCTCTTCACTTTACTTGGAAGTTTACTTTCTATATAAGATCTCCCTTTTGAATAACAATCCTCAACCTTAATTATTTCATCATAATTTATTACTTCTAAAGTTTCTTCTATCTTTTCTTCTTCCTTAGGTATATATACCTTTTCAATTTTTCCTTCTAAAGAAACATTAAGTTTTGATAAGTCAACATATAAGATATCTTTTTTAACTATAATGTCTGATATATCTAAGTCTACATAGTTTATATCTTTTAATATGTATTTAATATCTATAACAATTTTACCTTTTTCATATTTTATTCCTGTATCTTCTAAGGATTTTAAAGCAAACTTTAAAGTTGCTTTTCTTAAAATTGAAGCTATTTTAAGTTTTGAAATTTTAAAACTTAAAATTTCTCCATCAATTATTCCATTATTTATTCTCTTTATTTTTAAAATACCTTCAAACTTAATTTTGATTCCTTTAGTATAGCTTCCTTTTATCTTTATATCTTCATCTATTATTATTTGATTTAAGTCTAAACCTTCAACTTTTACAAATTCATTAATTATACTTAAAATATCATTTCCAGTAAGACCAACCTTTACCTCCGCTATATTCATAATTCCTCCTAAATACTTTTAAAATATATTTTATATTATTATCTAAATTATAGTTCATTTACAAGATTTTTAAAAGTTTTATAAGAAAAATTACATTTTAATGATTAAAAAACAGGAGATTACTCCCCTGTTTTACAAGTTTTAATTAATTTTATTCTCTGATGAATATGGAACTACATATACACCTTCTAATCCTATGTTTTTCAAATTTCTAATAAGCTCTTCTGCTTCTTCATATTTTCTATAGTATCCAATACATACCCTCCAACCTTCTCTTGTTGGAATTTTAACTTTAGATTGTGGAATATCTATTAGAACTTTATCCACTATTGAAAGACAAGCTTTTGCTACCATTTTACCATATTTAATCGAATCAAATTCTTCTTCTATTCTTTTATTAGTAAGAAAGTCTGCTTGAACCATAACTGCTGGCATATTTGTTTCCCGAAGTACTATATAGCTTGCTTCCTTAACTCCTCTATCGATAGATTTTAGATTAGCTGTTATTTCTGCTTTTATAAGATTCGCAAGTTCTTCAGCCTTTCCACCTCTTTCATAAATATATATTTCTGTTCCCGTGGTTTCTCTATCTACATAGGAGTTCATGTGAAGACTTACAAAATAATCGGCTTCCCATTTATTAGCTATATTAACTCGTTCTTTAATATCAAGATATATATCCGATGATCTTGTTAATAATACGATTTCACCATTTTTTTCAAGTAATCTTTTAGCTTCATAAACAGCTTCCATGTTTATTTCCGATTCTTTTCTATAATCACCTAATGAACCTTGATCAGTCCCTCCATGTCCAGCATCCAATACCCATTTTGCCAATAATTATCCCCCCTCTTAATTTTAGTTTTAATCCATAATTCAGTATATTAATTACCTTATTACTTGGTTACAACTATATTTAAGGTGGGTATGTAACTTAATATTATATTTAATGGTTCCTATTTTTTATAATTCTAATAAATTTAATAATACCAGTAGCACATATTATTAAATCTAAAAGTGCTATGAAAGATTCAATTCAATCATTTCTATTATTGAACTTTTAAATTTTTTTAAATTTCCTTCACTTCCAAAGGCTTCTGCTAAGAACTTACTTCCTCCACCTTTTCCATTAATTATACTTAAGCTATTCCTTATTAATTTTCCTGCTTCAATATTTTTAATATCTTTAGATACTCCTAAAATAACATTTATCTTTTCTCTATTACTTTTGATAAACATAACTATTGTTTTCTCGTTTACTATAAGCCTATTAGTAAGCTTTCTTAAATAATCTAATTCTTCTTTACTGTTATCTATGCAGATTAAATTATAATCACCTATTCTCTTAGTATCTTTTAGTAATTTTTCTTCTTCTATTTTAATTAAGTTTTCTTCTAATAACTTTTTTCTTATTCTAAGATTTGTAACTTCTTCTTTTAGGTTTTCTATGCTCTTTATTGTTTCTTCTTCTTTACTACTAAGTAATATTGATATTTCTTTTAAAAGTTTTTCTTCCTTTAAAGTATCATTAATAGCCCTATCTCCAGCTAAAAATTCTATTCTAGTATTTTCTTTGTTTTTTTCATGTTTCTTTATTTTAATTAGTCTTAATTCTAAGGTGTTATTAGGATGTACACCACAGCAAGCGTTTATATCTAACCCTTCTATTTCTAAAACTCTTATTTCTTTATCTGTATTTGGAAGGTCTCTTCTTAGATTCAAGTTTTCTAATTCATACTCTTTTGGAACAAAGGAATTCACCTTTAGATTTTCTTTAATGATCTTATTAACAAAAATTTCTGCTTCATTAATTTTTTCATCATCTATATCTCCAATTATATCTACTGTACTTATTTCTTTGCCTAAATGTATGCTAACTGTATTTGCTCCAAAAAGTTTAAAGAAGGTACCTGATAATATATGTTGACCTAAATGTTGATGCATTCCATCAAGTCTATGGTTAAAATCTATACTACACTCAACTTCTTCTCCTAGACTAATATCTATATTATAGCTATTCTTTATTTCTCTATTAAGTAATTCTTTAAACATATCTACTTCATTATTAGATATGTTTAAATAATCATCTTTTTCTACTACATGATATATAAATTCTTCATCTTCATATACCTCAACTACTTTATAATTATTTATTTTCCCTCTATCTTTTTCCTGCCCTCCACCACCTGGAAAAAAAGCTGTTTTATCTAAAGCTATATGTAATTTATTATTTATATCTTTTATGTCTATAACTTTTGCATTAAATTCCTTTATATATTGATTCTCGTAATATAGTCTTTTCAAGAAAATTCACCTAACCTATCTTTTAATGGTTTTCTATTAAATTATATATATCGTAGGATATATTCGCAATCAAATCTAATGAAAAAATGGTCACACCATTTTAACTGTGCAACCACCACTTTAAAATCTATTACTCAAATGTAGGAATAACTGATCCTTTATACTTTTCTTCTATAAACTTCTTAGATGTATCTGAAGTTAAAGCTTCTGTTAAATCTTTAATCTTTTGACTATCTTCAGTTCCCTTTTTAACAGCTAATACATTTCTATATACTTCTGCTGCTTTTGCATCTTTATCTTCTAAGGCTAAAGCATCTGTTGCTGGATTTAATTTTGCTTCTAAAGCATAGTTACCATTTATAACAACTATATCAAATTCTTCTAAAACTCTTGGCAATTGTGCTGCTTCTAATTCTTCAATTTTTAGATTTTTAGGATTTTCAGTTATGTCCTGTACAGTAATTAATTCTCCATCTTTTAATTTTATTAACCCTTTAGCTTCTAATAATCTTAAAGCCCTTGCTTCATTTGATGGATCATTTGGAACTGCAACCCTAGCCCCATCTTTAACTTCTTCTAAGGTTTTAACTCTCTTAGAATATATTCCAAGTGGTTCTAAATGAATAGCTGCTGTATAAGTTAAGTTTAGTCCTTTACCTTCATTACTTTCATTTAAATAAGATATATGTTGGAAATAGTTAGCATCTAAATCCCCTTCTTCTAATGCAGTATTAGGTGTTACATAATCTGTGAATTCTACTATATCAACTGTATATCCTTTTGCTTCAAGGTCTGGTTTTATAGCCTCTACAATTTCTTTATGTGGTACTGGTGACACCCCTATTGTTATTGTTTTATCTTCTTTTCCATTACCTGCTTTATCTGTATTTTTTGCTCCACACCCAATTACTCCTATTGCTAATGCGCCTATTAATAATACTGATAATATTGTTTTTCTTTTCATGTATATTGCCCCCTTAAATTTTTTATATTTATTTCAATTTTTATTTATTATTTTTATAGTTATACAAATCTTATTTATTATATTTAATTAAAAGTTAATAATAAAGATCCTAAATAATCTCTCTAAATTTTTTTCATAATTTATCATAGCTAAATTGTCTCTATAATCTTTAATTATTAATTGTTAAGATAGTTTCTTATAAAAATAGTTTCCTAAGCTTTGTAATAGTTGTACTATTATTATTAAAATTATTACTGTTACTATCATAATATCTGTCTGATATCTTTGATATCCATATCTTATAGCTAAATCTCCAAGTCCCCCAGCTGCAATAGAACCTGCCATTGCTGAATAACCTATTATGTT
>JARIDB010000026.1 GCA_029257045.1 Clostridium sp. | reverse complement strand
GATGAACCAAATATACTTGAAGTTACAACTGAATATATGAAGATGCAAGGATATGACGTGATATGTGTATCTAATGGAGAAGATGCCATTGAGATGTTAAAAAAGGATAAATTTAATGAACTTGTCTAAAAAGACATTTATATATAGTTCAATACTTTCAGGAATAATCCTTTCATTTATACTAATTTATTTTATTATCATGCTACCTTCTTTATATATTGATTATCAAGGTAAAAGTAACTATCAAGCTGTAAAGGAAATCCATAAAGAGTATATAAAGAATAAAAATTATGATAATATACATTCCCCTAATCCAACAGCAACTATTAGTATTAGAATACCATCTAGTGGTAGTGATATATATGCATCTAATATTTTTGGTACAGCAAAAATTAATATTATAGATAATAATCTAAATAATTTATTAGATGAGCTTAGATATTACTCAAAGAATATGGAAACCTTAGAGGTGGAAGATAGCTACTTTGAAAGGATTTTTGATACACTAAAGAATAGTTTTAATCAAGATGTTTTCCTTAAGGAATTACCAGTGAAAATAGAATTTACTGAAAGTAATGTTAAGAATGTATTTAATGAAGGTACAAGTAAAATGAACATTCTATCAGATGAAACAGTATTATATGAGTCTAATAGCTTTGATGGTATAAATTATTTTACAGCATACTTTGCAATTACAATTGATAAGGGGGATATAGTAGTATCTTTATTATCTGTAATGACACCTAAAATTGAAGATGTTAGATCTATAGTATTACAAAGTTTACCTATGATAATAGCAGTTCTTATTTTAATATTATTAATATTCACTTATTTTTTTTCTAGAAAGATAATAATTCCAATTAAGAAGCTTGCAGATCATGCAGAGTTTATTAAAGAGAACAATATAAATGAGGCATCTCCTATTGAAATAAAGGGAGAAGATGAGATAGCTGTTTTAGGAAATATCTTAAATGAGTTATATAGCAAACTAAATCAAAGTTTTATTAAATTAGAAGAGAAAAATAAATTATTAGTAGTGGAAAATAAAAGGCAGGATATATTTTTAAGAGCATCCTCTCATCACTTAAAGACACCAGTTGCAGCAGCTCTGCTTCTTGTAGAGGGTATGATAGATGAAGTAGGGAAGTTTAAAAATACAAAAGAATATTTACCTAAGGTAAAATATCAGCTTTTATCTATTAGAAAAATCATAGATGAAATTTTAGATCTTAATAATAAAGCTGTAAACAAAAAGGTAACAAATATTAGCTTATTAATAGATGAAATATTATCAGAGCATGAAATAGGAATAAAGCAAAAGTTTATTAATATAAATTTTGAAAGTAGTCATATTCTTTTAGATACAGATTATCATTTAATTTATAAGATTATAGATAATTTAATTACTAATGCAATTAATTATACTAATAAAAATAATGATATAAGAATTATATTATCAGAAGAAAAATTAGAAATTATTAATTATGGAGCTTATATAGATGAAGAACTTTTACCTAATATATTTGATGCTTTTGTATCAAGTAATTCAGAAAGTAGGGGAAGGGGATTAGGACTTTATATAGCCTATTATTATGCAACCCTTTTAGGCTATAAGATTGAAATAGACAATATTAATAGTGGAGTTAAAGCTATAGTTTATTTTAAGAACTAGCTACACATATGAAATAAATCTACAGATAATTTCCATTGTATATTCATAGGAAATTCAAATGAAGATAATATAATTAAAGTATGGAAGTTAGTAAAAGGGAGGAATAAAATGATAACTATAAGTAATTTAGAGGTTAAGTACGGAAAAGAATTGGCTTTATTAATTAAAAGTCCTATAAAGTTTGAAAATGGTGATAGAGTAGGGATAATAGGATCTAATGGAGCTGGTAAGACAACCTTAGTAAATTCAATACTAGGACTTATTAAATATAATGGTTCAATAAATACAAAGATAAGGCCAGAGGAAATGTCAGTCCATATGCAATTTAATAATTATGTTGATACCATGGCAGTTAAGTATATTATTGAAGGAATTTTAGATACAAAAATAAAAAATAATAAAATGCTTCAAGAGCTTATTGAATTCTTTGATTTTAATTGTTGTTTAAATAAAAAGTATAGTGCACTTTCAGGTGGACAAAAACAAAGGCTTACTATTATTTTAGTATTAATTCAGGATACACCTTTAGTATTCTTTGATGAAGTCACCTCAGGTCTTGATTTTGAAACAAGACAGCAGTTGATGAGTAAGATAGAAGAGTGGTATAGAAATAAAAATACTACTATATGTGTAGTGTCTCACTATTATGAGGAATTAGAACAATTAACTAATAAGATATTAATATTAGAAAAAGGAAAAGTAGTAGATTTTGGAGATAAAGAAGAATTATTTAGAAAATACTGTGGTAAATCAATAATTATATTAGCTAATAATGATGAAAATTTAGAAACAACTAAAAACTTTAGAAAAATAAAATCTCCAGATCACTTAATTGCAGTTTCTTGTATTAGCAGTGAAGAAGAATTAGAAGTAGTAAAGCTTTTAATTGAAAAGAATATAAGCTTTAAAAGAAGTAACTCAGATATTGAAATAATGAGTATTAATGCAAAGCATAAAGCAAGTATTGGGGCGGTGGATTAAAATGAAAGGACAATTAATTAAAAGTAATTTAGTTAAATATGAGTTTAGAAATTTAGTAGGTAATATATTTGCAGTAATTTTTGGAGTTGTTTTTCCAATATTTATGACAACCTTTCTAGGAATTATTATTGGTGCCAAGGTTCCAGAAGAAGCAAGAGCAAAAGTAATGACAGGCATATTTATAAGTAATAGTATGATGATTCCACTAGCTACAGTTTTTATTGGATATGCAGCAACTTTTTCTCAAGAGCTAGAGAAAAATATACCTATTAGGTTTAGACTTTTTGGATACAGAGAAGAAGCTTTAGTAGCATCTAAGATAATTGCATATTTAATTTTTATGACAATAGCATTAATTATATATACAATTACTTCTTTTATAGGTCTTGATATACAAGTTCCATCTTTAAGTTCAGCTTTAATTTTAATAGGTTCATTATATATTCTTGCTATAATATTCTTTGTTTTAGCTCATGGTATTTCATTAATTATAAAGAAATTTGGACCAACTTATGCAATTACTATGATTTTATATTTTGCAATAATGATTTTAAGTGGTATGTTTGGAGTTCAAGCAAAGGATTTTCCAAGACATTTAATGAAGGTGGCATATTTATTCCCAACTACCTATGTGGCAAGTGACTTTATTGATTTCTGGCAAAAGGGTAGCTACAACTTTATGCCATATATTCAATCCTTAGTATTATTATTAACAGTAGCATTAATTGTTTTAATAATTGCTATAAATAAAGATTCCAGATATAGTCATAGCGATAAAATTTCATGATTATAAAGGGCTTCCTTGTGGAAGCTTTTTTATTCTTTAGGAAATTCATTTTTATATAAATATATTCTTATAAAATTTATAAAATATGTAGCAAAAGTGATGGTTTATAAATACTAATATATTAATAGCAATTAAATAGGAGAATACCATATGCAAATGATGGATATGCTTTTTAAGGGTCTCATGGGAGGCCAAGGAGGCGGAGGCATAGGCAATATTATGGGTAATATGATGGGCGGTGGAGGAAATCCACAAGGTGGACTAGGTGGTGGAAATCCTTTAATAAGTATGCTTATGAACTCTATGATGGGTGGTGGTCAACAAATGGGCCAAAACTCAATGAATGGAATGAATAATAATCCCTTAGGAATGTTGATGAATGGTATGGGTGGAAACCAAATGCAAGGTGGAAATCAAATGCAAGGCGGAAACCAAATGCAAGGTGGAGGCCAAATGAATGGAATTAACCAGTTGATGAGTATGTTATCAAATAACGGAAATAACATGAATATGCAAAACAACCAAGGAAATAACATGAATATGGGAAATAATCAAAGAAATACTGTTACACAAGGTAATAGAAGCGTTGATATGAATCAGTTAATGAGTATGTTAATGGGAGGAAATCAAGGGCAAAATCAAAGTATGAATCAGAGTATGAACCAAGGTATGAATCAAAAAAATAATAATATGAATATGGGCAATCAAGGCAATGGGATGGATTCCTTAAACTCACTTTTCAATTCTATGAATAATACTAATAATAGTAATAATACAAATGATAATAGGAATAGCAGTAGAAAAAACAGAAGCTCTTCTAAAAGTAAAAAAAGTAGAAATAGATAGTAATTATTTAAGAATTAAAAATAAGTATTAACTCTAATAAGAGCTGATACTTATTTTTAATTACTTAACATAATAAATAATTCATAAAAGTTAAATTGTTAAAACTATCTTAAAAAATCTGTAGTAATTTTATCATTTAATATAAGTGGATTGTAAATTATATAAATTAATGATATCCTATATTATCGTAAATTAAGTTATTAAGGAGACAGATAAATGATTAAGGATATGACGAAGGGGAATCCTATAAAGCTTATGCTTTTATTTTCACTGCCAGTTCTTATAGGAAATATATTTCAGCAAATTTATAGTATGGTTGATACTATAATAGTTGGAAGATACATAGGAGTAGAGGCCTTTGCAGCTGTAGGACTTACTGGTTCATTAAATTATTTAATAAATGGATTGATAGTTGGACTAACTACTGGTTTTGCTATATTAGTTTCACAAAAGTTTGGGGCTAAAAAGGAAGATGAAATAAGACAAGCTATTGGTAGTGCTGTGGTTTTATCTATACTAGCAGCAATAATAATTACAGTATTAAGTGTATTATTATCAATGCCTATGTTAAGAATTATTAATACACCAGAAAATATAATAAAAGATTCAAATACATATATTACAATAATATTTGTAGGAAGTGGAGCTGTAGTAGCTTATAATGCTATAACAGGAATATTAAGGGCTTTAGGGGATAGTAGAACCCCTTTATACTTTCTAATACTTTCATCTTTTCTAAATATTTTCCTAGATATTGTATTTATAGTTAATTTTAAAATGGGGGTTTCTGGAGCAGCTTATGCCACTATAATATCTCAAGGGTTTTCAGCCATATTATGTTTAATATATGCTTATAAAAAGTATGATATATTAAGGCTTAAAAAAGAAGATTTTAAATTAGGTAAAAGATTTTATAGAAAGCACTTAAAAATAGCAGTACCTATGGCATTACAATTTTCTATAACTGCAATAGGAATAATTATAATCCAAGGAGCATTAAATAAATTTGGTTCTAATGCTATAGCATCTTTTACAGCAGCTTCAAAGGCTCTTCAATTAGCTATGCAGCCAGGAATAACTTTAGGAATTACTATAGCAACTTATGTTGGACAAAATTTAGGCGCTGAGAATTACTTAAGGATAAAAGAAGGTGTGAAAAAATGTGCTAATATTTCAATAATTACAAGTATTATTGCAGGCTTAGTTTTAATTTTTGGTGCAGAATACTTTGTTAAGTTATTTATAGAAAATCCAGATAAAGAAATAATAGCAAAGGCTAAAGAATGTTTAGTTTATGCAGGGATATTTTTTATTCCTCTTGGATTAATATTTATTTATAGAAATGCCCTTCAAGGTATGGGGGAATCCTTTATACCTATGATGGCAGGAGTTTATGAATTAATAGCAAGGTCAGTAGTTGCATTTACTCTTCCAAGATTTATTGGATATACAGGTATTTGTATATCAGACCCTATAGCTTGGATAGCTGCTATTATACCTTTAATGTACACTTACCATAAAAAAATCAATGATTTAGTTAACGTAAAATGATATAATCAGTTAAAGTAGTAGATATAAGATTAAAATAGAGATATAGTTTATAATTTTAAGAAGTAGGTGTTCAAATGACGGAAAATAAGTTTTTGCCAATAAGCAAAGCTGATATGAATGAAAGAGGCTGGGATCAATGTGATTTTATTATAGTTACTGGGGATGCATATATAGATCATCATAGCTTTGGAACTGCTATTATATCAAGAGTTCTAGAAGATAATGGATATAAGATTGGAATAATTTCACAACCAGATTGGCATAGTACAGAAGATTTTATGAAACTTGGAAGACCAAGACTTGGATTTTTAGTAAATGCAGGTAATATGGATTCTATGGTAAATCATTATACAGTAAGTAAAAGGTTAAGAAGTAAAGACTTCTACTCACCAGGGGGAAAAATGGGGCTTAGACCAGATAGAGCTACCATAATATATTGTAATAAAATAAGAGAAGCTTATAAAAATATAAATGTAGTAATAGGTGGTATTGAAGCTAGTCTTAGAAGATTTGCTCATTATGATTATTGGGGAGACAATGTAAGAAACTCAATGCTTATAGATAGTGGAGCAGACCTTTTAGTTTACGGAATGAGCGAAAAGCAAATTGTTGAAGTTGCTAATTGTATAAATGATGGCTTTGAAGCTAAATACATAAGACATGTAAATGGTACATGTTATACAGTAGAATCTTTAGATGAATTATATGAGGATTATATTGAAATGCCTTCAGTTAATGAAGTTGCAAAAGACATAATAAAACATTGTGAAGCATTTAAAATACAAAATGATGAACAAGATCCTATTAGGGGAAGACAGTTAGTGCAAAAACATGGTAATAGATATGTAGTCGTAAATAAACCAGAGATGCCTTTAACAAGAGAAGAATTAGATAAGGTTTATGGACTTCCTTATACTAAAAGCTGTCATCCTATATATGAAAAAGATGGTGGAATAGCTGCTATTGAAGAAGTTAAATTTAGTATAGTAAGTTCAAGAGGTTGCTTTGGTAATTGTAGCTTTTGTGCTATAACCTTCCACCAAGGAAGAGCTGTTCAAAGTAGAAGTGAAGATTCTATTTTAAAGGAAGCAAAAGAAATTACAGAATTAAAAGATTTTAAAGGATATATTCATGATGTAGGTGGCCCTACAGCAAACTTTAGAAAACCAGCTTGTAAAACTCAGCTTACTATAGGAGCTTGCAAAAATAAGCAATGTTTAACGCCAGGTCCTTGTAAAAATTTGATAGTAGATCATAAAGAATATTTAAATTTACTAAGAAAGATAAGAAAGTTGCCTAAAGTTAAAAAGGCCTTTGTAAGATCAGGGCTTAGATATGACTATATAATGGCAGATAAAGATGATACATTCTTTAAAGAGCTTGTAGAACATCATGTAAGTGGACAATTAAAAGTAGCACCAGAGCACGTTTCACCAAATGTTTTAAAACATATGGGAAAACCATCTGGAGATACTTATGATAAATTTAGAGAAAAGTTTTTTAAGATAAATAAACAATTAGGTAAAGAACAGTATTTAATTCCTTATTTAATGTCAAGTCACCCAGGAAGTGGGCTTAATGAAGCAATAGATCTTGCAGAATATTTAAGGGATACTAAATATCAACCAGAGCAAGTACAAGATTTTTATCCAACACCAGGTACTTTGTCTACGGTAATGTTTTATACTGGTTTAGATCCTTTGACTATGGAAGAAGTATATATTCCTAAATCAAAAGAAGAAAAAGCTATGCAAAGAGCATTACTTCAATTTAAAAATCCTAAAAACTATAATTTAGTTTATGATGCTTTAGTTAAAGCAGGAAGAGAAGATTTAATAGGTAATGGACCTAAATGCTTAATTAGATCAAAAGAAGATAGATATAGAAGTAATTATAAGAAAACTTCAGGGAAAAGTTTTAAAAGACCAGAACCTAATTCAAAGCCAAAAGAAAAGGCTAAAGGAGTTAGGGGTGATATGAAAATAGATCAAACTTATAAATCAAAAAGTAAAAAGAAAAATCTAGGGGATTTAGATAACTTTAAGGGTAAAGAATCCAAATCGAAACCAAAGACTAGCAAAAGTATTAATAGAAGAACAAGGTAAATAAGAAAAGCAAGTTAATTTTATTTGTTAACTTGCTTTTCTATTACCTTTTAAAAACCTTTTTTCTTTGCTTCTATACCACTTTCATTTAGAGCAGGTTCTTGAGTAGTGGTAGTATATCTATTTTTGGACCATTGATTTTGTGTTTTTGTACCATTTTTTAAATAGTTTTCTTTAGAATACACTTTTTCATTTTGACTTTTCATAATTTACCTCCTAAAATAATAATACATATATAGTATTAGAAGATTACAAAAAAATTATTATATTAAATATATTTATTTATTTAATATATACATATAAATTTAACTAGATTATAAAAGCAATAAGTACGTATATAATTAATTTTAATATACATATTGACTAAACATAGATAATAATCTATATTTATATATGGTATATAGATAGATATCTATGTAAGGAGGGGTTATTATAAAAAGGTATGAAGAGAATTCAAAAATATTTAAAGCTATAGGAGAAATTAATAGAGTTAGAATAATAGACATGCTTTCAACAGGAGAAAAATGTGGTTGTATAATATTAGAGAGTTTTAATTTTTCACAACCTACATTATCTCATCATATGAAGGTATTAATAGATTGTGGGATTGTTAAATGTAGAAAAGAAGGAACTTGGATACATTATAGTCTTGTTGAAGAAAAATGTGATGAACTTATGAGATTTTTAAATAGTATTTTAACAGATAATAATAACTGCATTTGCAGTGAAAGGTGTATGGGAAAGAATTAGTTCTTTCTGGGTAAACTATGAGAAAGTATGATTTAACTAAAGGTAAGGTTTTAGAAGT
>JARIDB010000045.1 GCA_029257045.1 Clostridium sp. | reverse complement strand
AATTCTCCTATCTTAATTTCTTTATTGATTCAGGCATTTCTTCCACACCTATTCCCGCAAGTGATGCTGGACCTGCATTAACTAAAATTGCTGCTAATAATAGTACGAAAGATCCTAAATACTTTTTTATTTTCATCTAATTTACCTCCTTACTACTTTTATATTTATTAAACATTAATAAAGCTTGTACTAATAAACTTTCTTTAAAATATCCTAATAAAGAAAATATACAAATTATTAATAAAAACTTTATAATTTCATATACCATAACTTTTAAAGCATATTTAGATTGTTCTATTTACTCATTGTTAAAATTATTATATTCACCTATACTATCTACAAATTTATATACTAACTTTTCTAGCATTGCAATCACCTTTTAATTTAACTCTTTATTCTTCTCATTATATAATATTGTTAGACATAATTCTACTTCTTTGATTAATTAATTTATCTAATCACTAGAGAATACCCCCATTTCTTTAAGTGGGAGATGAATCTCCGAACCTTGCAAAGCAATATATATTAATACGTACAAGTATAATTTCACCTTAAATATAGCATACTAATACTAGGAGGTGAAGTTATGCTAAAGGCTTATAAATATAGGATATATCCTAATTTGCACCAAGAAATATTAATTAATAAAACTCTTGGTTGCACTAGATTTGTATTTAATTATTTCTTAGATTTAAGAATAAAAACTTATGAACTTGAATCTAAAAGTCTAAGTTACAATGATAATGCTAAAGTATTAACTTCACTAAAAAAAGATTTAACATGGCTTAAAGAAGTTGATAGCATTAGTCTGCAACAAACTTTAAAGGATTTAGATAAAGCTTATAAAAACTTTTTTAGAGATAAATCTATAGGCTTTCCCAAATTCAAATCTAAGAAAAATAATAAAAAATCATTTAGAACTCAAAATGTTAATTCCAATATTGAAGTTTTAGATGATTATATTAAGTTACCTAAAATAGGTTTAATAAAATACAAAAATAGTAGACCTTTTAATGGTAAAATTAATTCAGCTACTATTTCTAAAACTTCTACTAACAAGTATTTTGTTTCTATTTTAGTTGAAACTGAAAACTTTCAACTTCCTAAATTAAATACTTCAATAGGTATTGATTTAGGTATTAAATATTTTGCTGTAATGACAACTGGTGAAGTTATAGCTAATCCTAAATTTTTAAGAAACTTAGAATATAAACTAAGATTCCAACAAAGAAGTCTATCACGAAAAAAGTTAGGTTCTAAAAATTGGTATAAACAAAAACTAATAGTTGCAAGACTTCACGAAAAGATTACAAATGCTCGTAAGGATTTCTTACATAAGTTATCTACTAGACTTATAAATGAAAACCAAATTATATGCTTAGAAGATTTACAGATAAAAGAAATGCTTAAAACTAAAGAGCAATCTAAAAATATTAGTGAGGTAAGTTGGGCAGAGTTTAGAAATATGATTGAATATAAATCTAGTTGGTATGGAAGAATTGTATCTGTTGTAGATAAGTCATATCCAAGTAGTCAACTTTGCTCTACTTGTGGTTATATAAACAAGGAAGTTAAAAATCTAAATCTTAGAAATTGGACTTGTCCTTGTTGTAAATCTAACCATAAAAGAGATTATAACGCTAGTATTAATATCCTAATTGAAGGATTAAGGATAATTACAGGGTAGGAACTATCCTTTAGCTTGGTAATATTACTTTCATTAGAAGGTATTACCCAAGAATCTCCCACCTCTTAGGTGGTGAGAATGTTCAATCAGATAGGTAATCTGTTATAAATCCAAAACTATCTGTAATAAGTTCTGGTCTCATTTCACGAAACGTGATACCCTTGGTGAATTAACATATAATCATTAACTAAAGGGTTTTGAATACTTGAGTTTGAGTTAAATAAAGGATGTGAATAAAAAGCACATCCTTTATTTAAATAGCTCATTTTTCTTTCTACATTAATATAACCTTCATTACTCAAACAACGACTAACTTCTCTAAAACTCCCCATAAAAATAACCCTTTACCAATATTAAATTAGTAAAGGATTATTTTATTTATATCCAACCTTTTTTTAATTTACTCTAATTTTGAGCTAATAATTCTTCAACTAACGGTATATCCGCTGGTGCAAGTTTATAGTCATTAATTTCTGCTAAAGTAACCCACTTATACATATCATGGTCTGTTAAAGTTATTTCACCTTCTAAAATTTCTGCTGTGTATCCTTTAAGTGAAATAACTATGTTTCCATAATCATAAATACTTTCCCCAACATATTTATTAACTTTCACCTTAATACTCATTTCTTCCATAAGCTCACGAACTAAACTTTCTTCTGGTGTTTCCCCAGCTTCAATTTTCCCACCAGGAAATTCAAAATACCCTTCTAAGGATTTCCCTTGTGCTTTTCTAGCAATTAATATTTTATCGTCCTTTTGCAGAATTCCTGCTACAACTTTTATCATATCTTTCTCCTTAGTCTTTGATTATAATTTATACTTTTTCTGTGAACTCTGT
>JARIDB010000180.1 GCA_029257045.1 Clostridium sp. | reverse complement strand
CCTTCTATATAACTCATATTATTTTCTTGTGTTTCTAAAGTATAAATCTTTTCTACCTTTGCACCAACTTCTTTTGCTAAGGTTTCTGATTCCTTTTCACTAGCTGTAGACTCACTAAATATTACTTTTACATTATTAATTTTTGAATATTCTATTAGTGATTCAAAATCTCGAAACTTTACTTCCCCTTCTCCAAATACGTCTGCTATACTATTTTGGGTAAGTCCAAAATCTCTACAAAGATATCCAAATGCCGCATGTCCAGTTACAAACTTCTTATTTGAAATACTATTAAATTTAACTAAATATTCATCCTTTAAAAAGGTAAATTCTTTTACTAGATTATTATAGTTTTCTTCATAGTAATCTTTGTTCTCCTGATCTACTTCAACTAAAGCATTTTTAATATTTTCAGCTTCTATTAAGGCATCACTTAAGCTAAGCCAAACATGAGGATCCTTTCCCCCATGATTATGTTCTTCGTCATGGTCTGTCTCTTCACCATGTTCATGGTGATCTTCTTCAATAGCACTTAAAGCCTCTATTCCATTACTTGCTTCAACTAATTTAACGTCTGTGCCTTTTAACGTCTTTAAAATAGAATCTATCCAGTCTTCCATACCAAGACCATTATAAATAAATATATCTGTACTATTTAATTTTTTAAGATCCATTGGCTTTGGATCAAAGTCATGTGCATCACTACCATCTGGTATAATTGAAAATGCCTCAACTTTATCCCCACCTATAGCTTCTGTAAAATATTTAAGGGGATATATTGTTACCCCTACTCTTATTTTTGCTGATTTATCTTCTTGCTTATTTGTTTTATCTCCACAAGCCGTAAATGTGAAGAACACTCCAAGCATAATAGAAATTACTAATAAAAACTTCTTCATTTTCCACCTCTTCTTGCAAATGATTTGCATTATTCATAGGTAATATTTTATCTTCTTATACTATTATTGTCAATACTATAAAGAAATATAATTGAAATCAATATCTTTATTAATAAATCCTTCTTTTTCCCTGTTTTGGCAAGTAAAAATAATTAATTGCTTAAAATTATAATTAGTTAGTAAATCCAAAGCACTATTTAATCTCTTATCATCATATTGAACAAAGGCATCATCTAAAATAACAGGTACTTCTTCTTTTTTAAATATCATTTTTATAAAGGCAAGTCTTAGAGCTAAATAAAGCTGGTCACTTGCTCCATTACTTAAAAGTGAATCTTTAAATATATCTCCTTCCCTTCTTACCTTCATTTCATAATTTTCAGAGACCATAACTTCTTCATATAAATTATTAGTTAATTCCTTAAAATCCTTAATTACTCTTTCATTTAAAATATTACTAAAGTTCCCTCTTATCTCTCTTTTAGATTCTTTCATATTTTCAATTGCTAAATCTAAAGCTTTTAGCTTTATTTCTAATTTATTAATTTTATTTTTTACTTCTTCTATTTCTTCTTCTATTTCGGTTATTAACCTTTTACCTATAAATCTATTACTTATATGATTTTCTAAATCCTTAATATTTTTTTCTATTTCTATAAGTTCATTAGACTTTATAGAAATTTGTTTATCTATTTCTTCCTCAGATGAATAAGAATAATTTATATTTTCATTTATTATTTCTTTAATCTCTGACTTTATAAATTCTATATCCTTACCCTTTGTTAATACATTGTAAGTTTCTTCAACCATCTTTAATCCATTTATTATTTCTTCTCTCTCTTTTATCTTTTCTTTTATTTCAAAAAGTCTTTCTTCTAAAGAATATAGATCTATATCTTCTAAACCTAAGCAATTAAGCTTTTCCCTTATTCTATCTTCTCTAATTTTTAATTCTTTTTCTTTGTTTATTAAATTATTTTCTTCTTTTTCTATATTTATCTTTAAAGAGAGAATATCTCTTTGTATCTCATCATACTTAGATAAAATATACATTACCTCTTCTTTATTATTGGTATTTAAAATTCCAAGTATATTATCTATGTTTTTTTGATTTTTTAAATAATCTTCTTCAATCTTTACGTGATTAAAATTTTCTAATTGAATTTCTTTTTCTCGTAATTTTATAATTTGTTTTTCTTGGTAAATTTTAAATTCATCATATAACCTTAATTTTCTAATGAAATCTTCGTAACTTTTTGCTCCTACAGCTTCCGTATATTTATATATTACTTCTTCTATACTTTCTATTTCGCCTTTTAAGTTTTCTAATTTATAATTTTTATTATTATAGCTTTCTTTCTTATTTACTTTTAAAATAATATTTAATAAAGAAATAACCAAAACTACTCCCCCTAAAGGAATTAGATATTTTGAAAATTCTTCAAATAAAAATCCAAGTAAAATCAAAGTTAAAGATAAAATAATTAAAGTAATATCGAATATATTATTTTTATATTTTTTAGGCTTATCCACAGATACGTTTTCCATACTAAATTTAAGTTCTTTTAACTTATCTTCATAACTTGCCAATAGCAACTTTATTTCTTCCCTAATACCATCAAAATTTATAGATTCTTCTAATTCTTTTTCTTTCAAATTAATTTCTTCTTTTATATTATTTATATCTTTCTCAATTATATTATAACTTCTAATTTTTTCTTTTATAACTTCTTCCTCTATAAGCGATTTCATGTATCTATTCTTTTCTTCTGAAGTAACCATTTCTAATAAAAGTATTTCATGATTTTCTTTTTTCTTATTTTCATATTCTTCCATAATCAAATACAAAGCTTTTTCTTCTTCAGTTTTCATATCTAAAAGACTAAAATATATTGAATTTTCTTCTTTAATATCGTTAATCAATCTTTCATCAATCACTCCATTTTTAGATACTATACTTTCTTCAATAAATCTTTCCCTTTTTTCCAATTCTTCTTTTTTCTTTAAATATTCTGTTATTTCCTCATATTCCTTTTGGAGTTTTGTTTTCTTCATATATTTCTTATATATACTAAGATTTCTAATTTCTTTTCTTAAATCATCTCTAACACCTTTGCTATTAATTAAGTCCTGTTCTTTATCTATATTTTCTTCTGATAATTTGTAACCTTCTTGTTTTTCTTCTAACAATTTTTCATATCTTTCTTTAAGTAAATCTAATTCTCCATTTTTTCTTGGAGTTTTTATAATCTTTTTTATCACTTCAAGTTTATTAATAGCTTTATCTGCCGATATATTATCTTCTCCATCATCAATCAAATTAGCTGCCCTATCTATTATTTCTTCTTCTTTATCTTTTATAATAGAAACTCCTAATTGACTAATAAAAAGAGTTTTATTAAAAGTGCTACTATTTACGTTTAAAAAGTATTTCCCTGGATTTTCTTTTGGAACTTCTAATATCTCTTCCCCTGTTTCTCCATCTATTACTTCAGATAAATCTTGTTTCTTTGTTTCTCCAAAACTTCTTCTAATTATGTATTTTCGTCCTTTATGATTTATATATAATTCTCCCTTTATCTTATCTCCATCTAAAGGAATAAATCTTAACCTATCATTAGACTTTATATCTTTACTCCTTTTAGAATTCATTCCATATAAAAACACTCTTATAAAGCTTTCTATTGTACTTTTCCCTTTTTCATTTTCTCCGTAGACTATATTATTACCTAAATTAAAATCAATAACTTTATTTTTTATTCCTGCAAAGGCTATTATATTAATTTTATCAATAATCATTTAACTTAATTTCCTCCTTTGATAAGGCTTGAATCCCAAGTTTTAAAGCTAATTCTATTATTTCTTCCGATAGATCTTCTTTAGACATTTCTAATAGTTTCCTTGCATAAATACCTTTTATTGAATAGTCTTTAGCTATCTTGTCAATATCCATTTTAATCTTCGTATTATCTAATACTTTTACAAAATAAAAACAATCTTTTATCTTTTCTAAAATTACTTCTTCACTAATATTAAAATAGGATTCAATTTCACCTTTTAATATTATTTTATAAAAATTAGTATTTCTTTCATCTTCAGTAATTTCTTTAAGGATTATATTTTTAATTTCTTCATAACTATTTGTATTAGTTATATCTATATTTTTAATATAATAATTTCTTTTTGAAGTTTTCACAAATTCTAAATTCACTCTATCTTTATATATATCTCCTAAAATAACACCCTTGTCTTCTATTTCATCAAATCCTCTACCTTGAGGACAACCAGCATAAGCATAATAGGTATTCTCTGACTTTTCTATTCCACTAAAGTTATGTCTATGACCTATAGCTATATAATTGAGACCGCTTAATCCTATATCTTCTTTTGTTATAGGATTATATTCATTTCCTTCATCATTATTTGATAGTTCTCCATGAATAGTCATTATATTAATGTAATCATCTTCTATCTTTATATCTTTTAATAAACTCTTCCTTATATAGTTACTAGTAAAGGCAGCGCCCCATATAATAGTCTTTAATTCTTCAACTTTAATACTTTCCATATTTCCTTTAAAGACATATACATTTTTAGGCCATTCTATCATTTTATAAAATGACTTTTCATTATAAGGATCATGATTTCCTGGTGAAATAAACACTCTTATATTTTCAATTCTTTCTATTTGATTTTTAATAAAAAATAAAGTCTTTTTATTTACTGTTAAATTATCAAATATATCTCCTGTTAGTAATAATATATCTACTGAATTAATCAAAGCTAATTCTATTATTTTACTAAATACTTCTAAAAGTTCTTCTTTACTTACTAAAGAAACCTTTTTATTTAAATCTTTAAATGGAGTGTCAAAATGTAAATCTCCAGCTTGTAATATTTTAACTTTCTTCATTTATTTTCTCCTTCTTTTCCGAACTTTTGTTCTCATTTTACCATTTTTAATTTCTTTATACAATATCTTAAAGAAAGTGAACATATAATAATTTTTCTAATAAAAAAAGACTATCCAAAATAAAAACTAAGTTTTCATTTTGAACAGTCTCTTTTTTAATGGTTAACAATATTTAGTTTCTGGTGGTACATCCATTATAATCCCATCCTAACTATTTTAATATTGTAATTAATTTGGGTGGTTATTTCACTGAACCCTTGTATTGCTCTACCATTTTTTTTACCATTCCTCCACCTACAGAGCCACATTCTCTAGATGTTAGGTGTCCATTATCTTCTTGGAATTGTACTCCTAGCTCTCTAGCTACCTCATTTTTTAATGAATTAATGGTTTCTTTTTCATTTATTCTTTCTGACATAGTGAATTCCTCCTTCGGCTTTTTTGTTTATAAACTTAAATAACTTAAAATCATTTCTAATTTAAAAGTTATCTTGTTTACAATAATATCTTTACCTTATTTAAACTTTATATTCCTAGTAAATTTTAGGCTTTATTTAATACTTTTCCTTTTACTTCTTTTGATGAATTTTCACTTTAGATATATCTCCTGCTATAACAAATCCTTCATTTCTAAAATATATATATTTTTCCTTAGTAAGACCTTTAAATATAATAGGTATAATTGGTGATTTTATCTTCTCTTTCATTAACTCTAAAGGAAATTCAATTAATTCATCTCCTTGTAATATTATATCGCCTTCATTAACTAGCTTTTTAAAACCTTCTCCTTTTAAGTTTATACTATCAATTCCTATATGAATAAATATATCATAACCATCATTACCTCTTATTGTTATACTATGATTGGTAGGAGATATATTAAAAACTTTTCCATCAATAGGTGCTATAAGTATATTGTCTACAGGATTTATTGAAAAACCATCTCCTATAAGCTTCATTGAAAATATTTCATCAGGAGTTTCTTCTATTCTCATTAACTTTCCACTTACAGGAATCATTATATTCCCTTCTAAAACTCTCCCTTTTTTTATATCATCAATCTTCTTTTTTTTCTTTACCTTTATTTGGCGACCTTCAATAATATCTCTAATTTGCTCCTTTAAAATATCAGAATTAGGACCAAATATAGCTTGAATATTATCACCTATTATCATTAGATCAGCAGATCCTAAACTTTTAATCCTACTTCTATTTACTAAATTTAAATCTCTTACAGTTATTCTTATCCTTGTTATGCAAGCATCTAGATATTTTATATTTTCTTTTCCACCTAATGCCATTATAACCTTTTTAGCTAATTCCCCTTCTGAAAAGTCAATCTTTATCTCATTATCATCTCTTTCTCTTCCTGGGGTTTTCAGATTAAGCTTTCTTATTATAATTCTAAAACCTATGTAATATGTAATTGCAAAAATTAATCCAACTATTATAAGCAATCCCCAATTACTCTTATTAGGAAGAACTCCAAGTAAAATAAAGTCAATTAATCCCCCTGAAAAAGTAACTCCTATTCTAATTTTCAAAATTTCCATAATCATAAAGGAGAGTCCTGCAAATATACAATGAATTGCAAATAACGCTGGTGCTACAAATAAAAACATAAATTCAATAGGTTCAGTTATTCCTGTTAAAAAAGATGTTAATGCTGCTGAAAATAATATTCCTAAAACTTTCTTTTTATTATCCTCATCAGCTTCATGATACATAGCAAGGGCTGCTGCCGGTAAACCAAACATCATAAAAGGATATTTACCAGTCATAAATGTTCCTGCTGTAAGTTCTACACCATCTTTTAACTGTTCAAAAAATATTGATTGATCTCCAATAATTAATTGACCTGCAGCATTAGTATATTCTCCAAATTGATACCAAAAAGGCGTATACCAAATATGATGTAATCCAAATGGTATTAGTGCTCTTTCAACTATACCAAATATTAAAGATGATAAGGCTTCATTAGAATTTATAATTCTTCTCGAAAACACTAATAAAAAATTCTGAATTGGAGGCCATATTCCTGCCATTAATACTCCAATTAAAAGCCCTGCTACTGCTGTAATTATTGGAACAGACCTTTTTCCTGAAAAAAAGCCTAAAAATTCTGGAAGTTTTATATCATAAAATTTTTGATAAATATATGCTGAAATCAATCCTATTAGTATCCCACCAAATACTCCTGTTTGAATAGTTGGTATTCCTAAAACATTATTATAGATAATATTATTTCCTATATCAGCTTGGGTAACTCCAAGCAGTTTTCCTATAGTAACATTCATAATTAAAAATCCTATTATAGCAGCTAAAGCTGAAACTCCCTCACCTTTACTCATTCCTATAGCTACACCTACCGCAAAGATTAAAGGAAGATTTGTAAATATTATATTACCAGATGAAGACATTATATCTGCAACCAATTGAATATTATTATTTGATAACATAGGTATGTTTTCAACCATATCTACATTTTGAAGTAGTATTCCAATACCCATAAGTAATCCAGCTGCCGGAAGGAGCGCTACTGGAAGCGTTAGTGATTTACCTATTCTTTGTAAAATTCCAAAGGACTCTTTTAAATTCATATTATTCCTCCTAATTTTATAAATTAATATTATAAAATCTATTACTTAAAATAAAAGATTCACAGTTTTCAGTTTCTAACTGTTATCTGTGAATCCTATATTTTTAATTAAACTAATTACCTCTTATTACTGAAATTACTCTATGTATATGCATTGTTAAGTAAACAACTTCATCATCATTAATTTTATAATCATAATTGTTTTCAATGTAAATTTTCACCTTTTGAGAACAATCGAAAGCCTCAGGATAACTTTTTGATGTGACTCTTAAAAAGTCATTATTCTCACTATTACTTTTATTATTTGTTACTACTCTTTTAGCAAAGTATTTTAAATGGGTTAATAATCTATCGTAATTTAAATCATCTTCATTAAATTCAACAGAGTAATAATATCTTATTATATTCAAAACCCCTTTAACAATATTAGTTGCTATAACTGATTCCTTAGCTGTTTCTTTATAACTTGCATTAACTAAATGAAGAGCAATGAATCCTGCTTCATCTTCTGGTAGTGTTATATTTAATCTGCTATTAATATAGTCTACTGCCCACAAAGAAACTTTATATTCTTCTTTATGAATTCTTCTTATTTCATCTATCAAATCATTTTTTATTTCAACATTGTTTTTATATCTTTTTATGGCAAAAGCAATATGATCTGACAATGATATATATATTTGTTCATCTAATTCTCTTTTTAATTCTTTATCTGCATAATTTATAATTTCATGAACCATTTGAAAAATTCCATCTGGAATCTCATTAATAAGTGTTTTTAGTTTATTACCAGTTGATTTATCATCTACTATAAACCTTTTTTCTATTTTATCCTCTTCTACTTCTTGACCAATGGCTCTTTTAAAGGCTATTCCTGATCCCATAAGGATAACTTCTTTTTTTGTCTTTGGATCAATTGATAAAATAACATTATTGTTTAGTATCTTTTCTACAATCATATTATCCTCATTCTCCCTTTTTAAGAAAATAAAATACCTAAATTAAGGTATTCCCTTAATTTAGGTATTGCCTGCATTGCAGTAACAATCCATCTATTTAATTAAATAAATGATACCATTTATTTTTTTTAATGTCAACGGAGTTTTCTCCCCTGCTTTACTGGTAATATTATTATAAACCTACTACCTTTTCCAACTTGGCTTTTTACTGTTATACTACCTCCATGAAGTGATATTAGTTGCTTAGTCAAAGTTAATCCTAATCCACTACCACCATTAGCTTCAGATATATAATTATAAGCTTGTCCAAATCTATCGAATATAGTTTTGTGATATTTTTTCTCTATTCCTATACCTGTATCTTCAACTGATATTTTAATCATTTGACCTAAATCACTTATTTCTATTTGAATTTTTCCACCCATAGGGGTAAATTTAACAGCATTTGCAATTAAGTTTATAATACATTTCTCTATTTCATTATCATCACACTCAATAATCTTTTCTTCTATCTCCGGATCTATTATAAGCTCGATTCCTTTAGATTCTATATATTCTTTCATAGATAAAGCTACTTCTTCAACTAAATATACTATATCTATTTCTTTAATATTTAACTTATATGCATTTGATTCTATTTTAGATGTATCAATAATATTATTGATAAGATTTAATAATCTATTCGCATTTCTTTTTACTGATAGCATATAGTCGTCTATTTTTCCCTTTTCTATAATCACTTCATTTTCATTAAGCCTTGATATTAATTGTTGAACTGCTAAGATTACATTAAGAGGGGTTCTAAGTTCATGAGAAAGATTAACAAAATAATTATTTTTATACTTTTCATTCTTTATAAGAGTTTCATATAATTCTTTATTTTCTAATAGTTTTTGATTAAGAACATTATTTGATAAATTTAATTCATGGGTTCTTTGTTCAACCTTTTTATCTAAAGACTTTATTATATTTAACTCATGGTAAATTATTGCTAAAATTAAAAGAATATACAAACAATAAGCTGCTGGTGTTTTCCATGGTTTTTCTCCCACTTCAAATTCTATTATTTTGGGAGTACTCCAATCCCCATTAGAAACCTTTGCTATCACCTTAAACTTATATTTTCCTGAATCTAAATTTGTATAGTTTGCATAGTTTCTATCCTTTGAAAAAGTCCAATTTTCATCAATACCGTCTAATTTGTAGGCATATTGTACTTTGCGGGTATTTATATAGTATGGATAGAAAAACTTAAATTGAATTTGATTCTTTTTATAACTTAACTTTATGTTATCATAATCTAAGATCTCATCATTTATATTATATATACTATCAACCGACACCGATCCTCTAAAAGTATTTTCTTCTATATTTTCAGGATTAAAACTTGTTAATCCATTTATTCCTCCAAAGAACATCTCTCCACTTTTGCTTTTAAAATAAGCTAACCCATTAAATTCATTACCTTGAATTCCATCATTTACATCAAAATTAGAGAACTTTTTCTTTTCAGTATCAAAATTTGATATTCCATAGTTTGTACTTATCCACAAATTATCATTTTCATCAAATAATATGCCAGATATAAAATTGTTTGATAATCCATCACTTTCCTTATAAATAGTAAATTTTTCTGTTTCTCTATCGAATTTATTTAGACCATATTGAGTTCCTATCCAAACATTATTTTTACTATCAACAGCTATAGCCTTAACTGAATTAAAGCTTAAACTACCATTATTATCATCATTTTTTACATAGTGTTTTGCCATTTCTGCTTTATTATCAATAGATATTATTCCTTCATCAAAACCACAAGCAATCCAAAACAACCCATCTTTATCCTGTACTATATTGTTAAAGGTCTTTACATATACTCCTGATGACTCTAGAATTTGATTATAAGATTTAAAAGAATCTTTTCTATCAAAAATGCATAACCCATTTTCAGTACCTATCAATAAATTATTTTCATTATCTATGTAAAGGCTTTTTATACTATTATTTATTAAAGAATTATCTTTCGAAGGAACATTATAATAGTTAGTAAACTTTTTGGTTTTCTTATCATATTTATTTAATCCATTTGAAGTTGCTATCCATATTTCATCATCTATTCCAACTATTTGTTTAATTTCATTATCACTTATAGAATTTTCATTAGGACTTTTTTTATAATTATTTATTTTCCCTGTTTCCCTATCTATTAAGTTAAGCCCATCACTTACAGTCCCTACCCAAAGCATACCATCGTCATCTTCATATATTCCCGATATCATGTTATCAGTAATTGAATTTGATGAAAAGGGATCTTTTTTATAATTTCTAAATTTACTTACTGGGTTAAATATACTTATTCCATCATAGGTTCCAACCCAAATAGCACCTGAGCTATCTTCCATTAGGCTTATAGTATAATTGTTAACAATACTTTTCAAATCATAAATTTTTGATTCATAGCTTATAAATTTTTTATCTGTTTCATCAAATCTATTTAGCCCTTTATTTGTTGCAATCCAAACTATTCCTCTACTGTCTTCAATAATACCTAGAATAGTATCTTCACTTATAGAATTATTATCTTCTTTTTTATTTTTATATATTTCTATATCACCTGTATTTATATTTAATTTATTTAGCCCATCACCATTAGTTCCTATCCAAAGGCTTCCTTTATCGTCTGCAAATAACTTATATATAAAATTTCCACTTATACTTTTATCAGTACCATCTGGATAGTATTTTATTATTTTATCATTACTTCTTATTATTTTATTTAATCCATCTTCCGTCCCTATCCATAAGTCTCCAAATGCATCTTCTGCAATGCTATAAACAGCTTGGTTAGTTAATGTTTTTTCTTCATCTTCCGAATAAAATAATCTTTCAAAGTTATCTGTTTCTTTATTATATTTATTTAATCCATCTGCCGTAGCAACATACATATCCTTTTTAGAATCAATAAGAATTTCACTTATACTATTATTAGATAAATTACATCCACTTACTCCACTTAAATAACTTTTAATTTCCTTAGTTTTAGTATTTATTTTATTTATCCCTATAGAAGTTCCTACCCATATGTCTCCATATTCATCTTCTGTAATTGCTACTACACAATTTGCTGATATGCTATTCTTATTTTCAGGATCGTATCTATAAACTTCAAATTTATCTCCATTGTATTTATTTAAACCATCATCTGTACCTATCCATACATTTCCTCTACTATCTTGAAACATATATTCAATAGTAGTTTGAGAAAGCCCATCCTCTACAGTTATTCTTTTAAAATTAATATTTTTATCCTTATTTCCTAAAGCACTTACTTTGAAATTTAATGTATTTATAAAAATCAAAAATAATATTACTATTTTATAAGACCTTTTATTAATCATGATTAACTCCTAAAATTAAAATAATCTTCAATTTTTCAATTTATTTGATTCATACCAATCTTTGTATTCTTTATATAATTTATAATTTTCAGCTTTACTATTTACTATTAAAAGCTTATTATATTTAGTAATTTTAAGTATAAAAATTTTACAATATGTTATATTATATCATAAGTCATAAACACAAAAAAGATTCTTGAAAAATCAAGAATCTTTTTTTGGCAGGGGTACTAGGACTCGAACCTAGGCCAACGGTTTTGGAGACCGCTACTCTACCAACTGAGCTATACCCCTATGACAAATATTATATTATCATGACAAATAGAAAAATGTCAATCTTAAAATTAAAATAGGAACCAAATTTTGGTTCCTATGGCAGGGGTACTAGGACTCGAACCTAGGCCAACGGTTTTGGAGACCGCTACTCTACCAACTGAGCTATACCCCTTTACAATAATACTTATTATATATTATGTATTAATAAAAATCAACTCTTTTAGTTTAATTATTTTTAATAGCTTCTATAATAAGTTTAATATTGTTTTTTAATTCTTCTTCATTCAATTCAGTACTTAGTTCTATATATTCTAAATCTTCAATGTTTAATTTAATTTTATCTAAAAGTGTTTCTTCATTTTTATCATTAACATAAATTATCTTTTCTTCTTTATTTGAATACTCTAAAGAAAATTTATCAATGTTTTCTTTACTAATCTTTTCTACCTTAATATTTAAATCTCTAAATAAATAATCTAACCTATCAGAATCAACAATAAATATAAAATCTTTATATTTACTTATTTCATTTTTTGAGCTTTCATAAAATTTTTCCATAATCTCAACTTTTTCATTATAGTTTTCTTCATAATAAAGCCTATTTTTAATATCCTTTTCTTGTAATGATATTTTAATATTATAAAGGGCTATTTTATATTCGTTTAACCCAAATAAGTAGTAAGGGTTTTCTTCTTTATTACCTAATTCTTTAATTAAAGGTATAATTCCCTTACTCATATTAATTATTCCTAAGTTAGAATTTTTCACTTCATTCATTAATTTATTCATCCACTTTTCATAACCTAGTCCGTTATATATTAATAAATCCATATCAAAAATCCTTTTTATTATATCTTCATTTATAATAAAGGAATTAATTTCTTTCTCATTTTCTAATAAATAATCAACATTATGTTTATCTTTAGTTAATGTCTTAACCAGTTCATATTGAGTTTTACTTACTGTCATTATATTTAATGGTTTATCTTTTTCTTCATCAACCTTATTTGTTGGTATAGCCATAAGAGGACTATAAAAATAATTTAACCCAACAAAAAGTATTAATGTAAAAATAACCAACCCATAAGTTAACTTTTTCATAAATACTCCTCCAAAAAGCTTTTATTTTTTAGCTTTATCCTATATTATCATTTAAATTAACTTATTTCAATTTAATTTATTACCAGTTTATTTCAAATAAATTAGAATAGAACATATTATATAGGATTTTAACTTTCTTTTTTTTCTTTTTTTGGATAGAATATATTAATATAGACTATCATAGAAAGGATTTTGCATATGGAATTTCATGTAAGCAGTTTAGAAGAAACTAATAAACTAGGTTTTTTAATAGGTAAATTAGTAAGCTCAGGAGATATATTATGTTTGACTGGTGAATTAGGCACTGGTAAAACCCATATAACTAAAGGTATTGCTAAAGGTTTAGGTATTGAAGACCATATCACAAGCCCAACATTTACTATAGTAAATGAATATGATTCTGGAAGATTAAAATTAAATCATTTTGATGTTTATAGAGTTAGTGATCCAGATGAGATTTATGCTATAGGTTTTGATGATTACATTTTCTCTGACGCTGTTTCAATTATTGAATGGGCTAATTATATTGAGGACATTCTTCCAAATGAATTTTTACATATTAAAATAGAAAAAGATTTATATAAGGGAATTGATTTTAGAAAAATAACCATTATTCCCTATGGTGAAAGATATAATTATATAAAGGAGCTTAATTTATGATAATTTTAAGTATTGATTCATCTAGTAAGGTCGCTACTGCTGCTTTATTAGATGATAAAGGATTAATTGCGGAATACACATTAAATAATAAGTTAGAACATTCCGTTCTAATTATGGACATGATAGATAAAATTTTAAAAGATTCTAATTTGACAATTAAGGATATTGATGGTTTTGTAGTTTCAAAAGGACCTGGTTCTTTTACAGGTCTTAGGATAGGTATGGCTACAATAAAAGGCTTAAGTTTTGGATCTAATAAGCCTTATATAAGTGTTTCTAGTTTAGATGCTCTTGCTTATTCTTTAATAAACTTTAGTGGAATAATTTGTCCTGTTATGGATGCTTTAAGAGATAGCGTTTATACCTGTCTATATAAAAGTATTAATGGTAAGTTGGAAAAATTAACTGATTATGAAGCCTTAGATTTAAAGGATTTATCTGAACTTTTAAATTCAAAAGAAGAAAAAGTTCTTTTTGCTGGTGATGGATTAATTAAATATGAAAATTATTTAAAAGAAAATGTTAATAATGCTTTCTTTGCTCCTAAACATTTAAGTTTAATTAGAGCTTCTTCCCTTGGAGAATTAGGACTTAATTTATTATCTGAAGGCAAAAGTGATAATCCTGATTCAGCTCCATTTTACTTAAAAAAACCTCAAGCTCAAAGAGAACTTGAAAGTCGTTTAGGTTTAAATAATGAACATAAGTTATAATATTTTTTCAAAAAAAGACACTGATGGTATTTTTGAGATAAGCAATATGTCTTTTAAACTACCTTGGAGCATAGAATCTATTAAAAGTGAGATTGATAATCCTTTAGCTAAATATGTAGTTGCCAAGGATATAGAAACTAATAAAGTTCTAGGTTTTATTGGTATATGGGTAGTCTTAGGAGAAGGAGATATAACTAATATAGCTGTACATCCCGACTTTAGAAAACTTGGAATTGGAGAAAAGCTTTTATCTTCTATGATTAGTCTTTGTGACTCTTTAGATTGTAATATAATTAATTTAGAGGTTAGGAAGTCAAACCTCCCTGCCATATCATTATATGAAAAGTTTGGTTTTTTTAAGATTGGTCTTAGAAAAGGTTATTATGATAATAAAGAAGATGCTATTTTAATGCAATATAGAAAATGAACATATATAAGCTCCATTATGACCTCGCCATGCTCCAAGTCAACAAAAACTTATATATGTCAAATTAATTAAAGGAAGGCTTAACCTTCCTTTTTAATTTGCTTCTTTTATTAAAATATTTCTTTCCTCTTCTTTCCCTTGCTCTTCTTTTTCAACTTCTTTAAATTGTTTTACTAATAAAATAGCAGTAACAGACGCTGCTATAATATCGCTTATCGGCTGAGCAATCCAAATACCATCAAGTTCTAAGAACCTAGGCAATATTAATATTAAAGGAATTAATAAAATTACTTGTCTTAATAAACTTATAAGCATAGATTCCTTTGCTCTACCTATTGACTGCATAAAATTTGAACCTGTAATTGCTATTCCAATTATAGGCAATGTTAATAAATATATTCTAATACCCCTAATAGAAATATTCATAAGTTCTGGATCCTTATTAAAGAACCCTATTATTACTGTTGGAAATACTTGAACTATTACAAATGCTACAGTTAATATTATTGTTGCTACTTTTAATGAAAGTAAGTACGCTCTCTTGTATCTTTCTATCTTATTAGCACCATAATTATATCCTATTATTGGCTGAGCCCCCTGATTTAACCCAAATATCGGCATTAAACACATTAAGGCTACTGAAGATATTGTTGTCATAGCTCCTATAGCAAGGTCTCCTCCATAAGTTTTTAACGAATTATTTGAAATTACTTGGATTAAACTAGCTGCTATTTGCATTGAAAAAGGTGCAACACCTATAGATACAATAGCAATCATTATCTTTTTATCAATTTTTAAGTTTTCTTTTTTAAAACCTATATTTGATTTACCTCTTATATAGTATGATAAACCTATTATTGCTGTAAGCATTTGAGATATTGAAGTAGCTATAGCTGCTCCTTTAATCCCTAAACCTAAGCCAAAAATAAATAACCAATCTAAAACTATATTAGTTAAACAACCAATTACCATAATTGTTGCTGAAAGTTTAGGACTTCCATCACCTCTTATAGTATTACTCATAATAAATCCAATAATATTAAATATAGTTCCTATAAGTATTATATCTATATATGTTTTTGCATAAGGTAGTGTTCCTTCACTTGCCCCAAACTTATATAAAATTGAATTACTAAATATTAATCCTAAAACTGTTATAATTAAAGATACTATAACGCCTAAGGTTATTGCATTTCCTACTACCTTTGCTGCCTCATCTTTTTTTCCTTGCCCAAGTTTAATGGATATTTGTGCTGTTGCTCCTACTCCAATTAACATTGCAAAAGCAAGTATTATTGTAGAAATAGGCATAGTAACACCTACCCCTGTTATTGCTAAAGAACCTACATTAGGAATATGCCCAATAAACATTCTATCTACTACATTATATAAAGCAGTAACTAACATTCCTATCATTGCAGGTATTGAATACTTTAATAAAAGTTTTCCTATTGGTTCTGTTTCTAATTGATTTGTTTTCAATAAATCACTCTCCTATCTTTAAATCTATATAAAAATTTAATAATTTTAATATCATAGTTTTTCATTATAACACATTTTTTTATCATTAAATCAATTCCCATATTTATTTTTACTGGAAAAATAAAATAGAAACTAATTAAATCTAATTAGTTTCTATTTTAATTCCTTTAAATTTATAATAACTAATGTAATTTTGAGTCAATATTAAATATTAATTTAGCTAACCTTTTAAATAAATAATAGGAAATACCATTTACCATAATAGCCTTAATTCCGTTAAATGGTATTAGTCCTATAGTTATATACTTAATAGCTTCTGTTCCACTCATTGGCATATTAAAAGCTGGTAGTAAGAAATATATATTTGTTATTATTCCTATAACCTCCATAGATATAAGACCTAATATCATACCTATTATAAGGTTTTTCTTATTTCTATTTTTATTGTATAAATATGCTGCTGGAACTACTAATGATATTCCAACTATAAAGTTTGCAATCTCCCCTATCAATCCAGTTTGTGTTCCTTTTACTAATAAAATCAGTAAATTCTTTAGTAATTCAATTACAATTCCTGTAAGTGGTCCATAAGCTAAAGCTCCCATTAATGATGGTACATCACTTAAATCAATTTTCAACCATGGAAAAGGTAAAAACGGAATTGGAAAGTCAAAGTACATAAGTACCACCGACATAGCTCCTAAAAGTGATATTTTGATAAACTTGCTTAGGTTTTTGTTTTGATTATTATTCATTATTTTTTCCTCCCAAAACTTCCCCTGGCGAAATGGGTTAGAATATAATATTTGTTATCTTTTTAACATTATCCTTGTATTATTTGCTTTAAAATAAAAAAACCTGATGTAAAATAAATTACATCAGGGCAAAATTCATAAAGCAAGAAATGTTTAATAACTTAAGCATTTTCTAACTCATTACCTTCTTTCATCCAGACTTTACTGTCGGCCTCGGAGTTTCACCGAATCATGCTAAAAATAGCTCGCGGGCTTTACCGCCGGTGGGGAATTTCGCCCCGCCCTGAAGATAATATTTATATATTAATTATATATCCATTTCTTTTACTTAGCAAGTTTTTTTAACAATCTTTTTCTTTTATTTCTTTCATTGATAGAGATATTCTTTTTCTCTTATTATCAACTTCTAATATTCTTACATTTACAATATCTCCAACTTGAACTACATCTAAAGGATGATTAATATATCTATTTGCCATTTGGCTTTTATGAACTAATCCATCTTGATGAGCTCCAATATCTACAAAAGCTCCAAAATCAGATACATTTCTTACAGTCCCCAATAGTATCATACCTTCTGTTAAATCTTCTAAATTTACAACCCCAGTTTTCAAAATTGGTTTCGGCATTTTTTCCCTTGGATCTCTACCTGGCTTTTTAAGCTCCTTTATTATATCCTTTAATGTTATTTCTCCTATTTTTAAGTCTTCTGATAACCTTCTTATCCCCTTTTCTTTAACCCTTTCTTCTATATCAAGTAGTCTATTTTCTTTCAAATCATTTTTACTATAATCCAAAAGGTTAATAAGGCTTCTTGCAGCTTCATAGGATTCTGGATGGACAGAAGTATTATCTAAAGGTTCATCACTTTCCGATACCCTTAAGAATCCAGCACATTGTTCATATGCCTTCTTACCTAGTCTTTTGACTTTTAATAGTTCTTTCCTGCTTTTAAATTCCTTAACTTCATTTCTATATTCAACTATATTATTAGCAATTGAAGTATTGATTCCCGCTACGAAGTTTAATAAAGATGGTGTAGCAGTATTTAAGTCTACTCCTACTTTATTAACAGAATCTTCTACAACACCTTTTAAAGATTCATCAAGTTTCTTTGGAGTAACATCATGTTGATATTGTCCTATTCCTAGGGCCTTGGGATCTATTTTAACAAGTTCCGCCATAGGATCTTGTAATCTTCTTCCTATAGAAATAGCTCCTCTTATTGTAACATCTAAATCTGGATATTCTTTTGTTGCAAGTTCTGAAGCAGAATAAACTGATGCGCCTGCCTCTGATACAATAACATAAGAAACTTCTTTTCCTGTTTCCTTTTTAATTTCTGATATCATTTCTGATACTACTTCTTCAGATTCTCTTGAAGCTGTTCCATTACCTAGAGATATTACATCAACATTATGTTTCTTTATTAATTTCTTTAATATATCCTTAGTTTCTGAAACCTTATTTAAAGGTGCTGTTGGATAAACTGTAGCCTTCTCTAAATATCTACCAGTACTATCTAAAACAGCCACCTTACAACCTGTTCTAAAGCCTGGATCATATCCCATTACTACTTTCCCTTTTATAGGTTGTTGCATTAATAAAGATTTTAAATTTTCATTAAATATTTTAATAGCACCTTCTTCACCTATACTTGTTAGCTCCCCTCTAATCTCTCTTTCAATAGATGGAAAAATTAATCTTTTTAATGAGTCCTTTATAGCTGTCTTTAGATATTTATCAGTTACATTATTTCCTTTTAATAATTCTTTTTCTAAATAGCTTATTATTTTTTCTTCATTTATTAATATTTTTACAGAAAGTATCTTTTCTTTTTCCCCTCTGTTAATAGCTAAAATTCTATGGGGAGGAATTTTTGCCACTTCTTCGCTATATTCATAGTACATTTCAAAAGGTGTATGCTCTGTGCTACTACTTTTAGTTTCTACTTTTCCTTCTTTTAAAACTAAATTTCTTATCCATTTTCTATATTTAGCTTCATCTGAAATTTGCTCTGCTATTATGTCAGATGCTCCATTAAGAGATTCTTCTATAGACTTAATATCCTTTTCTTCGTTAATATACTTTTTAGCTTCTTCTTCTATATCTCCTGTAAAGTTACCTTCTAATATTAAGTCTCCTAATGGTTTTAAACCTTTTTCTAACGCAATAGTTGCTCTAGTTCTCTTTTTCTGTTTATAAGGTCTATATATATCTTCAACCTCTGCTTGAGTCTCCGATTTTCCTAAAGCATTTTTTATCTCTTCTGTAAGTTTTCCTTGTTCATCTATTAACCTTAGAACATCATCTTTTCTTTCTTTTAAATTTCTTAAGTAAATTAGCCTTTCATTAAACTTTCTTAAAACCTCATCACTTAATTCTCCTGTTTGTTCCTTTCTATATCTTGAAATAAATGGAACTGTATTGCCATCATCTAATAATTCTATTACATTATTTACTTGAGTTAAGCTTATTTTTAATTCACTTGAAAGTCTTCCTACAATATCAACCATATTTTCCTCCTAAACTTTGTTAGCAATTTATTTTCAATAGTATTATTATAATACATTAAATCTATTTAACAAAACAAATCAAGGACTTTACTTTTCATTGTTGATATTATGTTAAATAAAGTATATAATTTAATTGTAAAATATTTACAATTAAGAGGTGTTATATGGTTAAACTTAAATTTTTAGTTAATAGATTAATAAGTATTTCATTAATCTTTTTTATAATTTCTTTAATTCTAAATGAGTATAAGATTATTGAATTTTCTTTAAGTGTTAAATACACTCTTTATTTTTTAACCTTTATACTTATTATAGTTTCTTCTACAAAAGAAATAATAATAAACAAATCAGGTTTATCTAAATTTATTAATTTTGTTATTATTGTTGCTTTTTTAGTTGGTGGAGTACTTTCCATAAATAAAAATCAAATTAATAACCTTATTTATTTATGTATTTTATTTTCATTATCTTATGGCTTTATAGAAATATTATATAAGAAGGCTTAAATATTTATTTGAAATTACTTTCATATTACTTTAAAACTTTTAATAGTAATAGAGTATAAAATATTATTCGAGGTAAAAATATGAAGAAAAAATCTTTTTATTACATTGGTCTTTTTACAAATATATTTCTTTTAGTATTATCTATTTCTTTAAACTCTTCCTATACTTCTTTTAGTTCTGAAAATGTTAAAAAGAACATTTCAGTACTAGCTTCTGATACTTATGAAGGACGGCTTCCTGGAAGTAATGGTAATATGCTGCTTACTGAAGCTATTCGTATAGATTTTCAAAATAATGGATTAGTTCCTTTAAGTGATAATTTTAAAGAGAACTTTAATACTGTAGCTCCTGTTAAAACTAATAAAGAAGCTTATTTAAACATATATTCTAAAGATAATTTAATCGAAAAACTAACTTATGGAACTGACTTTAAGGAGGACTTAATAAATTTTAGAATTAATAATATAACCTTTTCTAAGGAGGATACTATAAATATTTATTCTTCATCTATAGAAATCTCTACAGATGAGGGTAAATGTTTGTTTTATATAACTCCTAAAAATGACCTTTCTTTTAGAAGCTCTTTTATAAGTGATTACCCTTATGATATGTTAATTCAAATAACTAAAGATACCTATAATAAAATATTAAACTCTTTAAGAGAAGACCTGACTATATCTGTTAATGTTCCTTTTACAACTAAAGAAGTAGAATTATCAAATATAGTTGGTGTTATAAAGGGAAAAGATAGTTCTCTTCCACCTTTAGTTCTTACAGCTCATTTTGATCACTTGGGTAAAGATGGACTTAATAATACTTATTATGGTGCTCTAGATAATGCCTCTGGCACTTCATTCTTGATGGAACTTCAAAGATATTTATCAAGTTTTAAAACTCCAAAAAGAGATATTATTTTTGTTGCTTTAAATGCTGAGGAGTTCGGACTTTTAGGATCAAAGTTTTTTGTTGAAAAAAATATTGATATTATAAAAAATTCTGAAGTCATAAACTTTGATATGATTGGAAGTGAAGGATACCCTTTAACTTTAATGCTTGGAGCTTCAAGTAAAGATAAAGATTCAAAACTTCTTGATTCAATACAAAAAAGTGCTAAAAAAAGTAATGTTAAAACTCTAATTGAATATGAAGACTCTAGTGATCATGCTAGTTTTAACAATTTAGGAATAGATTCTTTAAGTTTTTGTCATAGTGATTTAACTAGAATTCATACACCTATTGATACAGTAGAATTTATAAGTTTAGAAGCTATTGATAGTGCTTATAGTGTTATTAACGAAAAAATTAATAATTCTTGTTATAATAAATCTTCTATATTCTTTTATAGTAAACCTTCTGTAATTTTATTTTCTATTTCACTTATAATTCTTTTATTAATTGGAGCCTTTTACAAAATTAAAAGGAAAAATAAATAACTCTTTCTGTAATTATTAAAATAACTTAAAATCTTTAAATCACAAAAAAAATGGATAGATTAAACTTAAGTTTAATCTATCCATTTTATTTAAAATCAGATTATTTATCATCGATTTTTATTAGTTATAAAATCAATTATGAAAACTACTGCTGCTACAATTAATAATGTGTGTATTAGGCCTCCACCTATTTTAAATAAGAATCCTAATAACCAAAATAGTACTACAATTCCACCTAACCATCTTAAAAATCCCATAACCTTTACCTCCTAATCTTTCTTTAATTCTTTTTTAACTTCTTTTCCCGTTTCTTCAGCTATATCTTTAATATTTTCCTTAGTTTTATTTGCTTCTTTAGCTATATCTTTAAGTTCATCTTTACCTTTATCCATTTTATTATCTAATATATTTTTAACGTCTTTAGCTTTATCTTTTCCATTATCAATTTCCTTTTTTAAATCTTCATTTATATTATTTAACTCTTGCTTCCCTTCATCGACCTTATTACTTAATATTTCTTTAACATCTTCAGCTTTATCTTTCGCGTCATTAAATCCATCTTTAAAATCGGATTTTATATTTTTTAATTCTACTATTGTTTCACTTATTATATCTTCTACTTTATCTTTTCCGTTTTCCATAGATTTAGTAGCTTTATCTTTTATATTTTTAATTGTTTTATTTATTTTATCTGATTTAGACTTTACAGCAATCCCAGTTAAAACACCGGCAGTAGCTCCTAAAACCATTGCTACAGTTAAATCCTTGTTTCTATATTTTTTCTGTTTTCTCTTCTTATCATTTATAATTTTTCCTAATATTGTCATAACTGTTCCCTCCATAACTAAATTTTTTTATACATTTATCATTATCTTATATTAAAGTATTTATACTTTAATATATAATAATTATTATGTATCTTTTATCTATATTTTACCATAGTACTTTAATTAGTCAATATCCATTATCATTTAATTATATATATTATATAGTTTTATATATTCATTATTCTTACCAAGACCATATATTATATAATTATATGAATTTTATTAATAAAATACTTTAAAAGAAAAAACTGTATCAGATTTAGCTATAAAACTTAATCTGATACAGTTTTTAATTATTGTTATTTTTTAAATATGCATTTATAAAGTTATCAATTTCTCCATTCATAACTGCGTTTAAATTTGAAGTTTCCTCATTAGTTCTATGATCTTTAACCATATTATATGGATGGAATACATAAGAACGTATTTGACTTCCCCAGCCCATGTCTTTAAGTTCTCCAGTTAAGTCCTCAATTTTTTCCTTGTGTGCTCTTTCCTTAAGCTCTATAAGTTTTGATTTCAACATTTTCATAGCCGTTTCTCTATTTGAAAATTGGCTTCTTTGATCTTGGCATTGAACAATTATACCTGTAGGTAAATGGGTGATCCTAATAGCTGATTCCGTTTTATTAACATGTTGCCCACCAGCGCCACTAGCCCTATACGTATCTACCTTTGTATCTTCTGGTTTAATTTCAATATCTTGGTCCTTTGTAAGTTCTGGTAATACCTCTAAAGATGCAAAAGATGTTTGTCTTTTACCATTAGCATTAAAAGGTGATATTCTAACAAGTCTATGTATCCCTTTTTCAGCCTTTAAGTATCCATAAGCAAATTCCCCACTAACTTTTAAGGTAACACTTTTTATTCCAGCTTCGTCGCCTTCAAGATAATCTAGGGTTTCTATTTTAAACCCTTTCTTCTCACACCACCTTGAATACATTCTAAGAAGCATTTCTGTCCAATCATTAGCATCAGAACCACCAACTCCTGCATGAAGAGTTATTATAGCATCATTTCTATCATATTCTCCATGTAAAAGTAATTCTATCTTATAATTACTAACTTCTTTTCCTATAGACCTTATTTCATTTATTATTTCACTTATAGAATCCGCATCCTCTTCTTCTACCATTTCTGATAACACTTCTACATCTTCTAGTCTTCCCTTTAGACTTTCATATCTTTGGAGTTTACCTTTTATACGCTTACTTTCTTTCGTAACTTCTTCAGCCTTTTTAATATCTTCCCAAAAACCCTTCTCCTGCATTTGTAAATCTAATTCCTCAATTTGTTTCTCTAGTGCTTCCTTGTCAAAGTGAAGCCCCCATTTCTTCTATATTCTTTTTTATATCATTAAATTTAGAAAGTTCTGATTCTAACTTAACTATCACATAATCACCCTATCTCTTAAATTATTTGAAGTTTTAAGGGGCTGTCTCAGACAACCCCTTAATGTAAAATTTAGAATGTAAAATTTAAAATTATTGTAGTATTTCATACTGAAATACTTGAATTTTTATTATTTAAAAACTACTGAAAGTAGTTTTCACCTTCATTCTACATTTTAAATTGTGCGACATCACTTTAAACTTCTCTTCCACAACAATTTTTATACTTTTTCCCACTTCCACAAGTACAAGGGTCATTTCTTCCAACTTTGTTATCATTTCTTATAGGTTGCTTTTTAACATCTGTTGATTCACTACCATGATTTGCTGATGTTTCTTCTGCAACCTTTTCTCTTTCTACCGGTTCTCTTCTAACTTGAATATGGAATAAGAACTTAACAGTATCAATTTGAATTGCTTGAATCATTTGATCAAACATTTCACTACCTTCCATTTGATAAGCTTGTATTGGATCCATTTGCTTGTAAGCTCTAAGTCCTATACCTTGTTTTAAGTGATCCATACTATCTATATGATCCATCCATTTTTGATCAACAACTCTTAGAAGAATAACTCTTTCAACTTCTCTAAATTGTTCTGATCCAAATTCTGATTCCTTAGCATCATAAGTTGCTTTTAGTATATCTAAAAGCTTTTCTATAATTCCATCATTTGATAGTTCTTTTAAATCTTCTACTTTAATTCTATTTACTGGTAAGCAAAGTTCTTCTAAGTATCTAATTAATTTACTTACTTCTTCTTCATAATTTTCAGTAACACCATTTAAATGGTCATTTACTGATGTAGTTACTACTTCTTTAACCATTCCTAATATTTGTTCTTTTAAATCCTTACCTTCAAGAACTTCTAACCTTTGGTTATATATAACTTCTCTTTGCATATTCATAACATCATCATATCCAATTAAGCTCTTTCTTATATCAAAGTTATTACCTTCAACTTTCCTTTGAGCATTTTCTAATGATTTTGTTACCATCTTATTATCTATCACTTCATCTTCTTCAAGTCCCATTTTATCCATTAACCCTTGAATTCTTTCTGATCCAAATATTCTCATCAAATCATCATCTAACGAAATATAAAACACTGATTTACCTGGATCCCCTTGACGCCCTGATCTACCTCTTAATTGGTTATCTATTCTTCTTGATTCATGCCTTTCAGTGCCAATAATTTTAAGTCCACCAGCTTCCTTAACGCCTTCTCCAAGTTTAATATCTGTACCTCTACCAGCCATATTTGTAGCTATTGTAACACTATTTAAAGAACCAGCGTGAGAAATTATCTCAGCTTCTTGTTCATGGTACTTAGCATTAAGAACTTTATGAGGTACTCCTCTCTTTTTAAGTAAATCAGATAATACTTCTGATTTCTCAATACTTACTGTACCTACTAAAACCGGTTGACCTTTTTTATTTGATTCAACAATATCATCTATTATAGCAGTGTATTTTCCATTAGTATTTTTAAAAATTAAATCGGTTGAATCTATTCTAGTTATATCTTTATTTGTTGGAATTACTATAACATCTAAAGAATAAATTTCTCTAAATTCATTTTCTTCTGTCAAAGCAGTACCTGTCATACCTGATAATTTCTTATACATTCTAAAGTAGTTTTGGAATGTTATAGTTGCTAAGGTTTTTGATTCTCTTTCTATCTTAACTCCCTCTTTAGCTTCTATAGCTTGGTGAAGACCATCTGAATATCTTCTACCTTCCATAAGTCTACCTGTAAATTCATCTACTATTATTACTTGATCATCTTTAACCATGTAATCTTTATCTTTTCTCATTGAATAGTTTGCTTTTAATGCTTGAGTAATGTAATGCTGAAGTTCTAAATGTTCAGCATCTGCATAGTTATCTATTCCAAAAGCTTTTTCAGCTCTTTCAACACCCTCTTCTGTAAGCATAACTGAATTTGCTTTTTCATCTATAGTGTAGTCTCTTTCTATTAATAATTGTTTCACAAAATTATCAGCAACATTATAGAATTTAGTTGATTTTTGTCCTGCTCCTGAAATTATAAGGGGTGTTCTAGCTTCATCTATAAGAATTGAGTCAACTTCATCTACTACAGCAAAATTAAGTTTTCTTTGGACTCTTTCTTCTTTATAAATCACCATATTATCTCTTAAGTAATCAAAACCAAACTCATTATTAGTTCCATAAGTTATATCACATTTATAGGCTGCTCTTCTTTCTTCTGATGTTAATCCATGAACTATACATCCAGAAGTTAATCCTAAGAAGCTATATAATTTCCCCATCCACTCTTCATCTCTTTTAGCAAGGTAATCATTTACTGTGATTAAATGAACACCATCTCCGGATAAGCCATTAAGATATAATGGTAAAGTCGCAACTAATGTTTTACCTTCACCTGTTTTCATTTCTGCTATTCTACCTTGATGAAGGACCATACCACCAATAAGTTGAACTTTATAATGTTTCATTCCAAGAACTCTTGACGAAGCTTCTCTACATACAGCAAAAGCCTCTGGAAGAATATCATCTAAAGTTTCACCATTTTTTAATCTCCCTTTAAATTCCTCAGTTTTTGCTTTTAATTGATCATCTGTTAACTTTTGCATACCTTCATCAAATGATTCTATTTTATCAGCTGCTTTTTCAAGCTTTTTAACTTCTTTCTCACTATATGTTCCAAATATCTTTTCTAATATTCCCATATTTATTTCCCTTCTAATTGTTTTCTATTTTATTAATTAAGGTATTTTGTCTATTATATCAATCAATTATACCATTAAATTACTCTTTAATTCAAGGAATAACTTGTTAAAGAATTATATCTGAAAAAATGAACCTGTACTATTTTATTTATTTCGATCCTCTCCTTAAGTTATCCGTAAACTAATATAATCCCCTATAAAATAAAGGGAGTGCAAGCACTCCCTTTATTAATCATTTAAATGTAATCAGGTTCTAATAATCCATAGTCCCCGTCTTTTCTCTTATATACTACGCATATTTTATTTTCATCACAATCTTGATATACAAAGAAGTTATGTCCTAATAATTCCATTTGTAAAACGGCTTCTTCTGAGGACATTGGTTTAACTCTAAATTGTTTTACCCTTACAACTTTACCTTCATTTTCTTCAACTTCTTTTTCACCTGCAAGGCTTTCTAAACTAGGGAATCTTAATGATTCATTGTTTCTTCTTGATAACTTAGTTCTTTCTTTTCTAATCTTTCTTTCAAGTTTACTAACAACTAAGTCTATAGATTTATACATATCATCTGTCGCTTCTTCTGCTCTAAGTATTATTCCATTAAAAGGTATTGTTATCTCTACCTTTTGTCTATTTCTTTGTATAGATAATGTAGCTTTCGCTTCTATTTCCGGACTAAAATATCTTTTAACTTTAGATAATTTTTTTTCTATCATTTCCTTTAGAGCTGGTGTTGTTGTCGTATTTTTTGTTATTACTGAAACTTTCATATAAGTTCTCCCCTCTCTTTAAAACCTAAAGATTTATTAAATCTAAAATATCATTAGATTAATTTTAAACTTTAAATTATTGTTTATATATACATTATACTTCCAACACTCATATAAAATCAACATCTATATTGTGAATTTTCTGAAAATTCATTAATCTCTTTTTAAAACAGCTTCTCTTTTCTCTATTTATTAAAGTTTTTATAAAAAAATAACCATTAGCTTTAACTAATGGTTATTTTAAAGTAAAGTTATTTGACCTGGATTTTGACCCCACACTCGCCTACTGGAGCTTTTGCTACCCGGATTTAACCTCTCACTACTAACCCTCTCAATTTTCTTGGTAGGACTTACTTCTACACCGCACCATGCTCATTAGAATCTTTGCCTAACTTACGTGGATCGTTTTGCCTGCGACTGGCATCGACTTTCATCCACAAACCTAACTTTACATTAATAATTATATATAACTTTTCGCTACTGTCAATATATTTATTTTGGAAGCATCTCCTTCTATAAGTATTTTTCCCACCTCTAATAGAGTTGCTCCTGTTGTTATAACATCATCTATAAGAATTATTTCATGTCCCTTAATATTGTTGTTTTTGTTAATATAAAAGGCATCCTTAATATTAATAAATCTCTCTTCCTTAGATAATCTCTTTTGTTCTTTAATATTATTTTTCTTTTTTATAACTTTTAATATAGGGATATCTAATTTAATACTAACCTTATTAGCTATAAAATTGCATTGATCAAAGCCTCTTTTTTTAATAGACTTTTTATTTCCAGGAACATATACTATATAATCTCCTTTAATGTTATTTTCTTTTATTAACTCCACTATAAAATCTGATATTATCTCTCCTGCAAAAAAGTTCTTTTTGTATTTAAACTCTAAAATTACTTTTTTTAATACTCCACTATAATATCCATAAGATATTATTTCTCCATTATTTTTCACTCTAACTAATTTGGAAAAACATAGAGGACAAAGTCCTATATATTCTATATCACAAGCTATACACTTATTTTTAGGAGGAAATATTAAATAAAGAATTTCATCAATGAATGTCTTTATTTTTTTAATAAACCAATTTCCCATAATTCTTTATTGTAATTTCTAGTTATTTCTTTTGCTTTATCCATATCTTCTGATAAGTATTTAGAAACTAGAATCAGCTCTCCTCTTTTATTTCTATCTATATTCTTGCCTACTTCTGATGATAAATACACCATCTTTTTATAGTTGTAATAGATATTTTCTGCAAATAAAAGAATTATATCTAATTCTCCTTTATAACCTTTTGTTTTTGAAAAGCTTCTTATTTCATTTGTTATTAAAAATATACTTTTATTCTTTTCTTTATATAACTTTTCTAAATCTTTATTTTTATCTTCTTTTAGAAACTTTATAATTTTCACATCTTTTATACCTAATATATTTTCATAATAATTATAAATCAAATCTAATGATTTATCCCTTGGAACTATTATTACAACTTTCCTTTTATTTTCTTTAAACCAAGTTAAATAGTCATATAAGTTATATGGGATATCTTCCTCTAGATTAACTCTTGTATTTAAAATCCTAGGCTCTACAAAAGGTTTATTTCTATTTAAATTTGAAACCTTCAAAACTTCTCCAACAGAAATATTTTTTTCTATTGAATATATTATAACTTTCTTGCAATAAAGATATAGATACTCTATGTATTCTCTTAAAACATTTTGGCTAACTAATGAAAAGTTACTAATATCATCTATTATGCATAAGTCATAAAATCCTTTTATATCTAATGCATTATTATAAGAAAAGAATGTTATATTATTTTTTGTATCTTCTTTATTAAAAGAGTATTTAATATCTTGATTTATATTAATTTTAACTTTATTTAATAAATCTTTGTTTATATCTTCATTCTGAGAAATATATAGTACCTTTTTCTTTTCTTTAATAACATTTATTATTAGTTCAATAAAAATATTTAATTCATTATAAGGACTAGTATTTATATTCAATACCTTTCTCTTACCCTTATACCATTTATTTATTATCTTTTTGTAATTATTAAATTCTTCAAGAGCCTTTAAGTCTTTATCCACATTAAAATCCCCTTATTACTTTCTAATTTTCCTCTACCCAAATATCTTTTTCAGTAATATCCACTATCCTATCTTTTAAAGATGAATAACGTTCCATTATTTTTGTGTTTGAAACCATATATTTTAGAGCCTTTGGCATCCCTACTACAACAACTAACTCCTTAGCCCTTGTTATTGCTGTATATAACAAATTCTTATTCATAAGTAAAGGTGATCCCATAAAAGCTGGAGTTATTATAACTTTAAATTCACTTCCTTGACTTTTATGAATTGTAATTGCATAAGCAAGCTCTAATTCATCTAAATATATAAAGTCATATACTACTTTTCTTTCATCATCAAAAATAACAGTTAAAGTTTTATCTTCTTCATTTATTTTTTGGATAAAACCCATGTCCCCATTAAAGACTCCAACCCCTTCACTTTCTCCATATCCATTGATTCTACTCCATTTTAATTGATAGTTGTTTTTAGTTTGCATTATTTTATCGCCTTCTCTAAAAATAACATCTTTGATTTCTTTTTCTATCTTACTTTTATCTTTTGGATTTAAAATCTCTTGTAATCTATTATTTAAATTTTGAACACCTAAATCGCCTTTTCTTGTTGGTGTTAGTATTTGAATATCTTTATATTTATCTAATCCTTTATTGAAGTTTGGTAATCTTCTGTTTATTAAATCTATAATAGTTCTTATTATGTCATCTGTTTCTAATTTATTTTCAAAGAAAAAATCTCCATCTTTTCTATTTAAATAAGGCATTTCCCCATTGTTTATTTTATGGGCATTAGTTACTATTAAGCTTTCTTTTCCTTGTCTAAATATATCTCTAAGTCTTACTACTTTTATAAATTTACTTTCTATTAAATCCTTTAATACATTTCCAGCTCCTACAGATGGTAATTGATCTACATCTCCAACTATTATAAGTCTTGTTCCAAGTTTAATAGCTTTAAGTAAGCTATGCATTAACATAATATCTATCATAGATGCTTCGTCTATTATAATTACATCAGCTTCTAATGGTTCTGCCTCTCCCTTTATATAATAAGACTTTTCTTCATCTTCATCATCGCTTACTCCCATTTCTAGAAGTCTATGAATAGTTTTAGCTTCTCTTCCTGTAGATTCACTCATTCTTTTTGCTGCTCTTCCTGTTGGTGCCCCAAGTAAAACATTCATACCATTATTTTCATATATTTCAATAATGGCTTTTATTATTGTTGTTTTACCAGTTCCCGGTCCTCCTGTAATTATTTCTATTCCATTTTCAAAAGCTCCTAAAATTGCCTCACTTTGAGAATCCGCAAACTTTATTTTATGCTCTGTTTCAAAAGATTTTATTTCAAACTCTATATCTGTATTTATTGTTCTAAAGTTTTCTATACTTAAAGTTATTATTTTATTTGTTACCCCAAGTTCGCAGTAGTAATAAGGAAGGGAAAATACAGCTTCTATTTCCTTAATCTTCTCTATTTTTATTTTTGTTTCTAAAACCATATTAATTAAATTTTCTTCTATTTTATCCTTTTCAATAATTAGTATTTTTGCTGTTTCACTTATTAATTTATCTTTAGGCATAAAAGTGTTTCCAGCTAAACAAAATTGATTTAAAACATATTTTATTCCACTTTGTATCCTAAATTCAGAGGTTAATTCAACTCCTATGCTCTTTGCTATTCTATCGGCTGTTATAAATCCTATTCCAGTTATTTCATCAGATAAAATATAAGGATTTTCTAATATTACATCTTTTGCCTGTGGTCCAAACTTCTTATATATTTTAATACACTGATTAGTACTCATACCATGGTTTTGAAAATATATTATTATATCTTTTAAGTCCTTTTGTTCTGTATAAGATTCATAAATTATTTTAAATTTCTTTTCTCCTATTCCTTCAACATCTTTAAGCTTTTGAATGTCATTATCTAAAATATTTAATGTCTCTTCCTTAAATATCTTCACTATCCTCTTTGCTGTAATAGGACCTATACCCCTTATTATTCCAGAACTTAGATACTTTTCAATTCCTAAAACAGATGTTGGCAATATCTCTTGATATTCTTCTATATTAAATTGACGCCCAAATTGTTTATGAATAACCCAATTACCTTTAAGTCTTAAATTTTGTCCTTCTTTTAAAAATGGAGCTACCCCAACTGCATTTATACAATCCTTTCCTGATCGTATTTTAGATACTACATAACCTGTATCTTCACTTTTAAACACAATTGTTTCTACTATTCCTTCTAAAACATCCATAATAACGCTCCAAATCTTTTTAATATTTTAATATTACATTGTTTATTATATAATTATAGCATAATATAAATTTATATTAAATTTTAAGGAGGCGATTTTGTGATTATTAATAATTGCAATATTATCTATTTAGATAGAATAGAAAAAGGTTCCATATTAATAACTGATGGGAAAATAAAAGAAATAAACCCAACTTCTTTTGGAAATGAAGAAATAATTGATGCTAAAGGTCTATATCTATCACCAGGTTTTATAGATGTTCATATACATGGTGCTGGTGGCCACGATACTATGGATGGTACTTTTGAAGCTATTAATGAAATTTCTAAAACAATAGTAAAGCATGGTACAACTTCCTTCACTCCAACTACAATGACAGTTGCTATTGAAGATATTAATAGATCTATGCATGTAATTAAGGAAGCTAAGAACAATGGTACTGACGGTGCTATAGTTTTAGGTGCACATTTAGAAGGTCCTTTTATTAGCCCCAAAGCTATAGGAGCACAAAACCCTAACTTCTTAATCCCACCTACTATAGAAAATTATAATACTCTAGTAAAAGGTGCTGAAGATGCTGTTGTTTCAATAACAATTGCACCAGAAATTCCAGGTGCTAAGGAACTAATAGAATACTTGTCAAAACAAGGAATCATGTGTTCTATAGGTCATACTAAAGCAAGCTATGAGGAAGCTATGGAAGGAATAGCTTGTGGTTGTGGTCATGCAACTCATCTTTTCAATGCTATGACACCTTTCGCACATAGACAGCCTGGTGTTGTTGGAGCTGTCTTTGATAGTGAAATAACAACAGAAACAATTACTGATGGAATACACATAACTTATCCTGCATTGAGAATTGCTTATAAGCAAAAGACTCCAGATAAGATGTTACTTGTAACAGATGCAATGATGGCTTGTGGTATGCCTGATGGTATGTATGCTTTAGGCGGTCAAAAAGTTACTGTTAAAGAAGGAGCTGCAAGGCTTTTAAGTGGTTCTTTAGCTGGATCTATCTTAACTTTAGATAGAGCAATTAATAATGTGTATCATAATGTAGGATATCCATTATATGAAGCTGTTAAAATGGCTACCTTTAACCCAGCAAGACACTGCAAAGTTGAAAATAGAAAAGGTCTTATAAAAGAAGGTTATGATGCTGACTTAGTTTTATTTGATGATAATATAAATATTAAAAAAGTTATAGTTTCAGGAAAAGTAGTACTTTAAATTAGAAATAACTCCAATTTTCATTGGAGTTATTTTTATTAAAGATATTTCTTTATTTCTTCTACTTTATTTAATTCTTCCCAAGGTAGATTAAAATCATTTCTTCCAAAGTGTCCATAAGCTGCTGTTTGTTTATAGATTCCTCTTCTTAAATTTAAATCATTTATTATTGCACCAGGTCTTAAATCAAACACTTTTTCAACTATTCTAATAATTTCTTCTTCTGTTTTCTTTCCTGTCCCAAAAGTCTCTACTTCTATTGAAACCGGCTTAGCAACACCTATAGCATAAGCTAATTGTATTTCTAATTTATCTGCTACTCCTGATGCTACTAAGTTTTTAGCAACCCACCTAGCTGCATAAGCTGCTGATCTATCAACTTTAGTTGGATCTTTTCCTGAGAAAGCACCACCACCGTGTCTTCCATATCCACCATAAGTATCAACGATTATCTTTCTTCCTGTAAGTCCACTATCTCCTTGTGGTCCCCCAACAACAAACCTTCCTGTTGGATTTATGTAATATTTAGTATTTTCATCTAATAATTCTTCAGGAACTACTGCTTTAATAACATACTCCATTAAATCCCTTTTAATTTGTTCTTGTGTTACATCTTCACTATGTTGAGTTGATATTACTATAGCATCTACTCTAACAACCTTATTATCATCATATTCTACTGTAACTTGTGTTTTTCCATCTGGTCTTAAATAGGATAACTGTCCATTCTTTCTTACTTCTGAAAGCCTTCTTGATAATTTGTGAGCTAATGCTATTGGCATTGGCATTAATTCTTCTGTTTCATTAGTTGCAAAACCAAACATCATTCCTTGGTCTCCTGCACCTACAGCTTCAACATTATCTTTTTCTCCAGATTTAGATTCTAAAGCTTCATCAACTCCCATTGCAATATCTCTTGATTGTTCATCTATTGAAGTTAATACTGAACAAGTATCACAGTCAAAGCCAAATTTCGCCCTATTATAGCCTATTTCTCTAATTGTTTCCCTAACTATTCTAGGAATGTCAACATAACAGTTAGTTGATATTTCGCCCATTACTAATACCATTCCTGTTGTAACAGCTGTTTCACAAGCAACTCTAGCCATAGGATCCTCCGATAAAATACTATCTAATACTGCATCTGAAATTTGGTCACACATTTTATCTGGATGCCCTTCTGTAACTGATTCTGAGGTAAATAATCTTTTCATAATTGATTCTCCTTTCGCTTATATTTGATATTAATTCTATGTTTATTTTCTTAATTTTTTATTTATAAATAAAAAAATCTCTTCGATAAGAAGAGATCCTAAAAATCATAGTCTTTCTTATCTTGCAAAATTAATTGCTGGAATTGGCACCACACTTATAAAAGCAGGTTGCCGGGTTTCTCAGGGCCCTCTCCCTCCACCTCTCTGGATAAGAACTAATATCAAATTTTACTTTTCAGATTATAACATTTATATTTCAAGTAGTCAAATACTTAAATAACCATTTACTTTTATATTTTAAAATTAGGATAGCAAAAAAAGACAAGAATTCTTGTCTTTTGTGGTGGGGGAGGACGGATTCGAACCATCGAAACATTACGTAACAGATTTACAGTCTGCCCCCTTTGGCCACTCGGGAACTCCCCCATGTCGCTGGAGCTGGCAATAGGAATCGAACCTACAACCTGCTGATTACAAATCAGCTGCTCTACCGTTGAGCCATGCCAGCATATTTAATAAATTAAATTTCTACTTCTTTACTACTAATCGTGAGTTCTTAAATAAAATGGTGGGGGAGGACGGATTCGAACCATCGAAACATTACGTAACAGATTTACAGTCTGCCCCCTTTAGCCACTCGGGAACTCCCCCATTTTATTGGAGCTGGCAATAGGAATCGAACCTACAACCTGCTGATTACAAGTCAGCTGCTCTACCGTTGAGCCATGCCAGCATATTATTGAATTTACATGGTGGGGGAAGACGGATTCGAACCATCGAAACATTACGTAACAGATTTACAGTCTGCCCCCTTTGACCACTCGGGAACTCCCCCATATTAAATTCAATTTTTACAGTTAGGTAACCATAAAGGTGCCCAACTGACAATAGTTAGTATATCTTTATTGTTTACTAATTTCAAGTCGACTTTTTATCTGTTTTACAATATTATTCTTTATTTATTCTCATTTCCTTTACGTATCTTCTATTTACTATATAAACTTATTTTTTTAAATTTCTTCTTCTAAAGTAATATAATCTTTTATTATCTCTCTAAATTCTTGATAGTTACCTTGAGTCATTCTTTTTTCAATTAATTTTATTCCCTTTATTATATTTTCATTATTTTTTAAATCTTTAAAATAATTATTTATTTTTATCATATCTTCAATAGCTAAACTTTTAATTAATCTATTTAACCTTTCTCTTTTCTCTAAGGTTATATTATCAAAATTACTAAATACATTTTCATTATATATTTCTATATTATTTATATTTAAATTCTCACCTATATCTAATTCTTTTATACTTTCCTTATTTAAACTAATGTCACTTCCAATTACATCCTTAGCACTTAAAGGTTCCCATATTAATAAAAAATATATAGGAATACTAGCACTTATTAATATTGTAATACCATATATTATAATTTTCTTCATTTTTTCACCTCTTCTTATTTAAATTTTTTCCACTTTATAAATATTTATACATTTAATTATAAATAAGCCTTCTATTACATATATTTTAAGGTCAGGAGGTGAAACTTAGTGAAATCTATAATATATTATAACTCTTTAAACGCCCCTATTAGACTTTCAAAATATTTAAAGGAACACTTAAATAAAAATCCAATAATAGTTTGTATAGGCACTGATAAGTGCATTGGAGATTGTTTAGGTCCCTTAGTAGGAACATTTTTAAAAGAAAAAAACTTTAACCTTCCCGTATATGGAACTATTAAACACCCAATTCATGCATTAAACTTGAAAGACAAATTAGAAGAAATACAGATAACTCATCCACGATCTTATGTTATAGGTATAGACGCTTGTCTTGGAGATTTAGAGTCCATCGGAGAAATTCATATTAGAGATTATCCGATAAGACCCGGAAAAGGTGTTGGAAAAATGCTACCTAGTGTTGGTGACTTATCCATTGTAGGTATTGTAGATTCCAGTAAAAATTCTGATATTTTTACAAATTCTAATATTAGGCTAAACTTTATTTTTGAAATGGCTCAAGTTATATCCAAATCCTTAATTGAAACCTTTAATATTATTCAAATAGAAAATGGGAGTAATTAAATACTCCCATTTTAAAGTTGAATTTATTCTATTAAACTTATATCTCTCTCTGTTGAATTTGTATCAATTTTATCTAGATAAGATAAAACCTTTCCTGTTCCAATTGCTACTGCTTCTATTGCATTTTCAGCAACTTCAACATTAACACCAGTTTCATGTTCTATTAACTTAGCAAGGCCATTTAATAAAGCGCCCCCACCTGTCATTAATATTCCTCTTTCAATTATGTCTGATGCAAGCTCTGGCGGGGTCTTCTCTAAAACTAACTTTACATTATCAACTATTAAGTTAACAGATTCTCTTAAGGCTTCATTTATTTCTTCGGAAGAAATAGATATTTCGTCTGGTAATCCAGTTATAAGATTTCTTCCTTTCATAGATGCCTTTTCATCTTTAGATCCATTAAATGCTGATCCTATACTTACTTTAATAGATTCAGCTGTCTTTTCACCAATCATTATCTTATATTTATTTCTTACATATTTGATTATAGCATCGTCAAATGTATCTCCTGCTACTTTTATTGATGATCTTACAACTATTCCTCCAAGAGAAATTACTGCTATATCTGTTGTCCCACCACCAATATCAACTACCATGGATCCACTCGGTTTTGTTATATCTAATCCAGCACCTATAGCTGCTGCTAATGGTTCGTCTATTAAATGAACCTTTTTTGCTCCAGAATTTCTAGCTGCATCTATAACAGCTCTTTTTTCAACTTCTGTTGCTTGTGAAGGAACACAAACCATCACTCTAGGTGATGTAATTTTACTACTACCATAGGCTTTCTTTATGAATTCCTTTAACATCTTTTCTGTTATATCATAATCTGATATAACACCATCTCTTAAAGGTCTAACTGCTACTATGTTTCCTGGGGTTCTACCTATCATTCTTCTAGCTTCTTCCCCTACAGCAAGTACCTTATTATTATTCTTGTTAATTGCAACAACTGAAGGTTCTTGTAATATTATACCTTTCCCTTTAGCATACACTAAAACAGATGCTGTTCCTAAATCTATTCCTAAATCGCTCCTATGATTCCAAAACCACATTGAATTTCAACTCCTAATCTTTATCAATATATAAGTATTATAAATTTTATTTACATAATTCGCTTTATTTCTTATTATATATGGAATATTGAAATCCTTCAATATATTTATTACTAAATTTTACTAGTTTGCATTTTTATATTTCATTTTTGTAGCTTTTCCGCCTCTTATATGTCTCTCAGCCTTATTAAGTTCTAATATAGAGTATGTTTGTTCTGCAATAACAGGATTTATTTTAGGAAGTCTTTCTGTCATATCTTTGTGAATTGTACTTTTACTCACTCCGAATACTTTTGCTGTCTTTCTTATAGTATCCTTTGATTCTATAATATATCTTGCAACCTCTAAAACTCTTTCTTCTATATAATCTTTCAAAGTTTATTTCCTCCTTTAGATAAACAATTAATATGGGACCATTTTTGTTCATCAGCCATAAAAATGACTGATGAACTTTATTTTTTATTGATTAAATGTAAAATATGATGTTGGATTTAAATCTTTTCCATTTACGTCATAAACCTGAATATTTAAATGTTCTCCAAATTCACTTGTAACAAATATTTTAGATGTTTCTCCAACAGTTCCAATAACCGTTTCTTCTGTTACTCTGTCCCCAACATTTACTCTTGTATCTTTTGCTAAATTAGTATATTTAGTATATAGTCCATTTGCATGAGCTATAACTACATATGTTCCTTCTTCAGTTTTATTAGAAACTTCTTTTACTTCGCCAACTGCTGCGGACATAACCTCTGTTCCTATTTCAGCTTTTACGTCTATTCCTCTTACATTTCTGCTTGTGCCATCAGTCATTAACTGTGGTTTTGGATAAGTGTATTCTCTTAAAAGTTCTCCATTGATTGGATTTTTAAAAACTACTTTAGTTGTTGTATCAGAAGAAACATTTACGTCTTCTTGATTATCTACATCAACCTTTTCACTTTCTTCAGCTAATAAACCTTCTTCTTCATTTTCAACTCTTTCAGCATTTTGCTTTTGAGTTTCTGAAGTAGCTTTATCATCTACTTTTAAAGTAAATTCACTTCCATTATCTTTGTTATTTTTTAATAGATTTTTATTTCTTGTTGTTACTACTGTAACTGTTGCTATTAAACATAAACAAAGGAATAGTACTAAATAAAAGCCCTCCTTCCTAAAAAAAGTTTTAACTTTATTTTTATTGTTTTGGTCCATATCAACACCTCCTTTTTTTATTCTTGACAGTTATACTAAATTAATACAATTGTCTAAAAGTTTATTTTCATCAAATTTCTACAAATTCCATTTAGTAGCTAATTATCTTGTTAGCATTGGCTTTCATATTTAGCAAAGATAATATACCTTTTATAAAATATATTTATATATTTCCAATTGAAAACTAAAGGATAAAGTTATTATAATTTCCTATAAACTAAAAAAGGCTTTAGACTTTTAAAATCTAAAACCTTATATATATTTAATTTTTATATTTTATCTCTTTTAGTTCTATTCCTGTATAGTAATGCTTTAATATTTCTTCGAAACCTTTGTTATCCTTTGCCATAACATTAGCTCCCCATTGACTCATTCCAACTCCATGACCATACCCCTTACATTTAAATATTATATTATTATCTGCTATTGAATACTGAAAGTTAGTTGATGTTAAACCTAGGTATAACCTAAACTCAAGACCCTTAACTTTTTCTTCTCCTATTCTAATTTCTTTAATTCCTCCAGCATCACTTCTTGATATTATCTCTATATTGGCATTTATATTTTCTTTTGTTAAATTAGCACTAGCATATTTACTATTTATTTTTTCTATAAATTCATCTAGAGTAAAAGGGAAGTCTTTTGCATACTTAGGTGCTATTTCTTCCCCTGGACTTTCTGTTGAAACTAAATATGGAATATCTCCTGAGAAAACATCTATTGAGTTTTCTGTTTTTCCTGAACTTGTTGAAAAAAACTGTGGATATTTAACTAATTCATTTTCATAAGTTAAAACAATCCCCTTTGTAGAATTAACTGCTGATTCAATTTTATCCCAATATTCTATAGCTTCATCTTTCCAAGCTTCCATTCTTTCTTCCTTTTGTATATATACTTGACAATGTGTACTATCACACACGTCAGCACCTTTGCCTTGACTACAAGGCGTTAATTTTCTAGAGGATACAAAGGTCCTTGCCGCTATCGCCTGTGCCTTTAAGGCCTCTATATCGAAACTCACAGGCATTTCTCCTGACACGACACTTTTAACATAGCTTTCCATAGGTATTTCTACTATCTTATCTTCTTTAGTCATATAAACTTTTATAGTCTCATTAAAATCTAATTCTATATAAGAACTTTCCTTTGCCTTTTCTTCTGATTTTATATTTTCCTTTTCTTCTAAATCTATATTATTTTCTTTTGCATCTACGGTATAATTTCTCATTACGCTTAAAGGCACAACTACTATAAGTATCAAAATTAATACACTAAAAAAACTTAAAGATATTAATCCTTCATTAATATTTATTTTATTTTTCATATACCACTTATCTCCCTCCATGCTTTTAAAGCTACATTTAAATATATTGTTAATTATAATAAAATATACTTTATTTTATTAATTTTATGTAAAGCTTACTACAATTAAATAAAGAACCTAAACTTTTAGATTCTTTATTTAAATAGATGTTATTTAGTTATTTATTAATTCTATATATTTCAGCTCCTAAATTCTTGAACTTTTCTTCTATATTCACATATCCTCTGTCTATGTGATATAGATCACTTATTTCTGTAGTTCCTTCTGCAATTAATCCAGCTAATATCATAGCTGCTCCAGCTCTTAAATCTGTAGCTTTAACTTCACATCCTGTTAAGGTGTTAACACCTTCTATAATAGCTGTTCTTCCATCTATTTTTATACTTGCTCCCATTCTTACAAGTTCAGCTACATGCATAAACCTGTTTTCGAAAACTGTTTCTGTTATTATGCTTGATCCCTTTATAACCGAAAATAATGCCATCATTTGAGCCTGCATATCTGTTGGAAATCCTGGATAAGGAAGAGTTTTTATATCTACTGGTTTTTTAACTTCTCTTCCATCTACAACCATAACATCTTCTTTTATATTCTCAAATTTAACTCCACACTCTTTTAATTTTTCTATGGTTGGTCTTAACTGCTCTTCATTTGCACCATTAATAGTTATTTTACTATTTGTTATTGCCGCTGCAACCATAAAGGTTCCAGCTTCTACTCTATCGTAGATAGGCTTATAGGTAATTCCCTTTAATTCTTTTACTCCTTCTATAGTTATCTTTCCCATACCAGCACCATTTATCTTAGCACCCATTGAATTTAAAAAGTTTGCTAAATCCCATATCTCTGGTTCTTCTGCTGCATTTTCGATTATTGTAGTTCCCTCGGCAAGAACTGCAGCAATTAAAATATTTTCTGTTGCTCCAACTGATGGGAAATCTAAATATATTCTATTTCCTATTAGTTTTTCTGCTTTAGCTTCAACAAATCCATGACCTATTTCTATTTCTGCTCCTAAAAGCTTAAAACCTTTTAAATGTAAATCTATAGGTCTACTTCCTATATTACAGCCTCCAGGCATTGATATTTTACATTTCCCAAACCTTGAAAGCATTGGTCCCATTATTAAAAATGATGCTCTCATTTTTCTTATTAGTTCACTATTAGTGTCCATTGATTCTATATTTGAAGTATTTATTTTTAAATCTCCATTTGGACATTTTTCAATATCGCAATTCATCTCTGATAAAAGGTCTGTTAATACTAACACGTCCTCTAACATAGGTGCCTCTTTTATAACTATATCGTTAGGACTTAAAATACTCGATATTATTATTGGCAATACAGAATTCTTAGCCAAACTAATATTCACTTCACCACTTAGTTTATTACCACCTTTAACTATAATTTTTTCCATATTATCCTCCATAATGAATTATTAGTATGTTTCGAATATAATTGGTGAACCCACAATTAAATATTCTCCTGTATCGTAACTTATATATCCAACATTGATTCTTGTACCACTTTTAGTGATCCCTTTTAATGTAGAACCATTGTATATATCTACCTTTTGTATCGACTCTTTATTTATATTATTTTTAATTATTTCGTAAGATTCCTCATCTATTATTTTTACCTTTGTAAATAAAAAATATTTATAGTTTTTACTTTCTTTACTCTTTATTTTATTTACTTCTTTTTCTAGATTTAAAATACTTTTATTTTTTGATTGATTTAAATAACTAATTTGAACCTTGTTTATTTTTTCTTCCTCCCAAATTATTATCTTTATTTCTTTTAAAGAGTCTTTATAAGTTATTGTATTATGAGATACTTCTACATTTATTCCTAGTTCATTGTTTATATTTTTTTCTATTTTACTTCTTTCATCTTCTACTGAATTTAATGTTTCATACTCTAATCTAATACCATTTTGAATAAAATCATTACTTTCTGTAATTTCTGATTCTATTTTATTAATTTCTATAGAATCTTTTCTTTCAAAATTAGGAACTGATCCAATAATTAAAAAAGATAAGATTATAGGATAAAATGTTATTTTAAAAAACTTCATTTTCCCTCCACCTTTCCTTTAAATTATTGTCCACTTTTAAATTTTTATTCAAAATATTATAACTATAATATAATATATCCTTTTAGTTGAATTTTGTGATTAATTGTCATTATATAAGCATATGGCCTTGTATAGTTAAGATTAAAGATTTAACCCAAATAAAAAAACTAGGCAAAGCCTAGTTTGAAAATTTTATAAGGTTTATAATACTAATTTTTAATTATTCTTACTGACAGTTTCTAATCTTGCATTTGCTCTTGATAAAGATCTTATAGCTCTTTCTATATCCATATCTTTGCTTTCGTTAATTCTTTTTTCTGCTCTTTTTTTAGATTCCTCAGCTCTTGATTCATCAACATCAGAAGCTTTTTCTGAAGAATCACAGCAAAATTTCAAGACATTATCTTTAATATATATTATTCCTGTTGAGGTAAATATTTTTTCTTTACCTTGTTCAGTTGTTAAAATTGTAGTAGTTGGAATTGTATTTGTTATTATAGGTGTATGATTTGCTTTAAATTCAATTTCTCCATTACCAGTTAAAGTTTTTAATCCTTCTACTTCGTAAGTTATTACTTCTTTTCCTGGAGATATTATATTTACTTCAAAAGTTTTATTCATAAAATCATCCCCTATTCTAAGGTTTTAGCTTTTTGTATAACTTCTTCTATAGTTCCTGCAAATAAAAAGGCGGATTCTGGAATATTGTCACACTTACCATCTAATATTTCTTTAAATCCTCTTATTGTTTCTTTTATTGGTACATATCTACCTTGCATTCCTGTAAATTGTTCTGCAACAGTAAAAGGCTGAGATAAGAATCTTTGAACTCTTCTTGCTCTTGCAACAACCTTTTTATCTTCATCTGCTAATTCATCAACACCTAATATTGCTATTATATCTTGAAGTTCTTTATATCTTTCTAAAATATTCTTTACATGAGTTGCCACATCATAATGATCTTTACCTACAACTCTTGGATCTAATATTCTTGAATTTGATTCCAAAGGATCAACAGCTGGATATATACCAATTTCTGCTATACCCCTTGATAAAACAGTTGTTGCATCAAGGTGAGTAAAGGTAGTTGCTGGTGCTGGATCTGTTAGGTCATCTGCCGGAACATAAACGGCTTGAACAGATGTTATAGATCCATTCTTTGTTGATGTAATTCTTTCTTGCAAAGCTCCCATTTCTGTAGCAAGTGTTGGTTGATAACCAACAGCAGAAGGTATTCTTCCAAGAAGAGCTGATACTTCTGAACCTGCTTGTGTAAATCTAAATATATTGTCTATAAATAGTAATACATCTTGCCCTTGATCTCTAAAGTATTCCGCCATAGTAAGTCCTGTTAATGAAACTCTCATTCTAGCTCCTGGTGATTCATTCATTTGGCCAAATACTAAAGCTGTTTTATTTATAACTCCTGATTCTTTCATTTCATAGTATAGATCATTACCTTCTCTTGATCTTTCTCCAACTCCTGTAAATACAGAAAGCCCACCATGTTCTTTTGCTATGTTATTTATAAGCTCTTGAATTAAAACTGTTTTACCAACTCCTGCACCACCAAAAAGACCTATCTTACCACCTTTTTGGTAAGGTGCTAATAAATCTATTACTTTAATTCCCGTTTCAAGAATTTGTGGTTCTAAGGATTGTTCTTTAAAGCTCGGTGCTGGTCTGTGAATAGGATATTTTTCTTTTGATGTAAAATCTCCAGCATTATCTATTGTTTTACCTAGTACATTAAATACTCTCCCTAACACTTCTTCTCCAACCGGAACAGTTATACAACTTCCAGTATCAACAGCTTTCATGCCTCTTCTTAATCCTTCTGTTGATTCCATAGCTATAGTTCTAACTATATCGTCTCCTATATGTTGTTCTACTTCAGCTACTAAAATTTTGTTACCCATATCTATTCTTATTTCATCATAGATGTTAGGTAAAGTTTCTGAATTAAATTTTATATCTACTACTGGTCCAATTACTTGAACTACTTTTCCTATCTTTTCAGTCATAGTAATACCTCCTTACTACTTTTGAGCCTCTGCTCCTCCCACAATCTCAGATATTTCTTGCGTTATCATACCTTGCCTAATCCTATTGTATTTTAGATTTAGTGATTGTAATATTTCATTAGCATTTTTTGTTGCTCCATCCATAGACATCCTTCTAGAACTTTGTTCACTAATTTTTGAATGCAACATAGCTCTTCTTAATTTACTTTTAAAATATGAGTCTAAACTTGAATTTAAAACATCTTCAAAGCTTGGTTCGATTAAAAACTGTTCTTGTTTAACACTTTCTATACTTATAGGAAACAATTTTTCTATTTTAACTTCTTGTTGTGCCGCTGATTTAAATTCTGTATAAACTATATTAACTTCACCAACTTCTCCATTTTTAAACATATATAAAGCATCTTCATATATTGTTCTAACTTCTTTTATAGTTGGAATATCTGGAATATCTATATACTCTTTTACAGTTTGAAATCCATATCTTTTTACATAAGATATTCCTTTTTTCCCTGCAACCATTATTTTAGCGTAAGCTTTATCTTCTATTTTTTCATTTAACTTATTTAAAATTACTCCATTAAACCCACCACAAAGACCAGTATCTGAAGCTATAACTATATATAATTTATCTAATTTTTCAGAATTATTTTCAAAAAATATATTTTCGTAATAGTCTGGCATGACTGATATTACATTATCTAATATTTCTTTGCATAGATTGTAATATTCTTCATTTCCCTTTACTTCTCTTCTAGCTTTTCTAAGTTTAGAAGTGGCTACAAGATTCATAGCTTTAGTTATTTTTCTTGTACTTTCAACTGACTTTATTCTTCTTTTAATTTCTATAAGTCCTGCTGCTCCCACATTTCTACCTCCTAAAGAAGTGCATAGCTATAAAGCTATGCATCTTGTAAGAATATTTTTTTAAATTCAACTATAGCTTTTTCTAAGCTTTCTTTAATTTCACTTGTTAGAGTTTTAACTTTAATTATATCTTTAAGAACTTCTCTATGATGTGTATCCATATATTCTAAAAGTTCTTCTTCAAATTTTATTACATCAGAAACCTTAATATCTGATAAAAAATCATGTCCTGTTGCATATAATATAACTATTTGTTTTTCAACATCCATAGGTTTGTATTGATCTTGTTTTAATATCTGTACAAGTCTCTTACCCTTCTCAAGGCTCCTTTTAGAAGCTTTATCTAAATCTGAACCAAATTGAGAAAAGGATTCAAGTTCCCTATATTGAGCAAGGTCAAGTCTTAATGTACCTGAAACCTGCTTCATTGCTTTTATTTGAGCATTACCACCAACTCTTGATACTGATATACCAGCATTTACAGCAGGTCTTTGTCCTGAATGGAATAAATCAGATTCTAGGAATATTTGACCATCTGTAATTGATATAACATTTGTTGGAATATATGCAGTAACGTCACCAGCTAAAGTTTCTATTATTGGAAGAGCTGTTAAAGATCCCCCTCCATTTTCCTTTGAAAGTTTAGCTGCTCGTTCAAGTAATCTTGAATGGATATAGAATACATCCCCTGGGTAAGCTTCTCTGCCTGGCGGTCTCCTAAGTAATAGTGACATTGTTCTGTAAGCAACTGCATGCTTAGATAAATCATCATATATGATTAGAACATCTTTTCCCTTATTCATAAAGTATTCACCCATACTACAACCAGAATATGGAGCTAAATATTGTAATGGTGCTGATTCTGAAGCTGTACCACCTACAATTATCGAATAATCTAAGGCTCCAAATTCTTCTAAGGTATTTACTATATGTGCAAGGGTTGATTGTTTTTGTCCAATAGCAACATAAATACAAATTACATCTTTACCTTTTTGATTTATTATAGTATCAATAGCAATAGCAGTTTTTCCTGTTTGTCTATCCCCTATAATCAATTCTCTTTGTCCTTTTCCTATTGGTATCATTGAATCAATAGCTTTAATTCCTGTTTGCAAAGGCTCATTAACTGAACTTCTATCAATAATACTAGGTGCAGCAACTTCTATCGGGCTAAATTCGTTTGTATTTATTGGTCCTTTACCATCAATCTCTTCTCCCAAAGAGTTAACTACTCTTCCAAGTAAGGCTTCTCCAACTGGTACTTCAACAATCTTGTTAGTTCTTTTTACAATATCCCCTTCACCAATACCTTCTTCTGGTCCTAAAAGAACACAACCTACATTATCTTGTTCTAGGTTTAAAGCCATTCCATAAACATTGTTTGGAAATTCTAATAATTCCCCTTCCATACAATCATCTAGGCCGTAAACTCTTGCAATACCATCTCCAATTTGGATAATGGTTCCTGAGTCAACAGTCTTTATTTCTTTTTCATATCTTTCAATTTCTCTTTTAATTATAGAAGTTATTTCTTCTGGCTTAATATTCATACCTTCACCTCTATTCTGTTTTTAATATTAAGTTTTTCAATTCGTCCATTTTTGATTTAACTGTATCATCCATAACATCATTATTTACTCTCAAATAAATTCCACCTAAAATTTCTGGATCTATTATTTGCTCTAAAATTATATGCTTGTTGTATTTTTTTTCAAGCTTATCCTTTAAAGTTTTATATTCTTCTTCTGTTAATGGAATTGTTGTTTTAACTATACCTTTAAATGTATTTTTCCTCTCTAAATCAATCTTTTCCAGTTGATTTACCTTTTCTTTTAAATACATTATTCTTTCTTTTTCTATAAGAATTAGTAAGAATGATAAAAGTTCTTCATCTATATGTCCTTTAAAGATATTAATAAAAGTTTTCTTTTTCTTTTTTGTACTTATTTGAGGATGTTTTATAACTTCATAAAAATCTTTATTATTTTTTATTATCTCACATATTTCTTTTAAATCTGTAATATATTCTTCAACTTTCCCTTTTTTTTCAGCGACTTCATAAAGAGCTAAGGCATACCTTCGGTCTAAATATTCATACATTATGAATTACCCATCTTGCTTAAGAAATCATCTATTAATTCTCTATTTTTACTTTCATCAATGTTTTTTTCAATAACTTTTTGTGAAAGTGCAATAGCAAGTTCTACAGCTTCTTTCTTTAATTGGTATTCAGCCTTTTCTTTTTCTCTATTTATTTCTATCTTAGTCCTATCTAAAATAATCTTAGATTCCTTATGAGCTTCTTCAATTATTTCATCATAAATCTTTTCTGCTTTTTCTTTATGCCTCTTAGTAATTAATTTACCTTCATCTCTAGCACTTTTTAGCATCCTTTGATTTTCTATAGCAAGAATCCTTGCCTTCTCTGTTTCATCTTCAGCATCATCTAATTGCTGATTTATAAGATTTTCCCTTTCATCTATAACAGCCTCAATCTTTCCGAAGAAAAAGTGTTTTAATATTAAGTACATAACTATAAAATTAATAATAGTGGCTATAAGAGTGCTTGGGTTTATTTCCATTATCATAGATAAATTCCTCCCTCCTGGGCCTTACTATATTATTTTATTCCTACAAATATTAATAATATTGAAACTAATAAACCATATATTGCTGTTGCTTCTGCAAATGCAGATCCAAGCATTAAAGCTGTTGTGATCTTCCCGCTAGCTTCTGGTTGTCTTGCTATTCCTTCTACAGCTTTTCCTGTAGCAATCCCTATAGCTATTGCAGCTCCTATACCTACTAATACTGATATAGCTGCCCCTAGTGCTCTCATTGATATTTCGTTCATAATAAAAGTCCTCCTAAAATTTAATTATTTTTAATGTTAATGTGAATGTTCTGCTGTTATTTTGATATTTATCATTGTTAGCATAATAAATATTATTGTCTGAATTCCTCCATCAAAAATATCAAAATAAGCATGCAATGGAATTGGTATCCCTATCTGGGCTATAAAACCTATATTGCTTAAAGCCTCATAAGAAAGCTCTACTAAAAATGTAGCTGCTAATATATTCCCAAATAATCTTAGTGCTAATGATACTGGTAACATCAGCCTTTCTAAAATATTTATTGGAGTTATTAAAAGTAAAGGATATGAATATCCTTTAAAATAACCTTTTAATCCATGTCTACTAATTGAGTAATACTGAACCATATAAAAGGTTATTAATGCAATCCCAATAGTTACACTAAAATTTTTAGTTGGTACTGGAAGTCCTATTAATCCTGTAAAATTCATAAATAGTAAAAATACAAATAAGCTTCCTATAAAAGGTATCATATCTGTAAAATTTTCTCCCATATTTGACACAACTAAATTTTTTATTGTTGTGTATAATGTTTCAACAACTGTTTGTTTTTTACCTGGTCTCATTTTCATTCCTTTGGTACTCCATATTGCTAAAATAGTAATTAGCAACATTATTCCCCATTGAATAACAACTTCTGGTGCTATATCAATTGTAAATGACCCTACTCCAAAAGACCAAAGTGGTTCTAATACCTTCAATTAATCACTCTCCTTAAAGCTCTTATCAAATATACTTATTACAAGAAAAATAAAGTGTGAAATATATCCTATAACATATGATACTATTTCCTTAAAATCACTATAAAAAGGAAATGCTATCAATAGAATAAATATTATTCTAATAAGAAAACTAAAAAAAAATAATAATCTTTTCCCTTTTTTTAATGAGTTTTCTAAAATAAATCCACTGACTATTGCATTTATTAATGATACTATTAATCCTAATAAAAATATTAAACTTATTTTAAGGTTAAATATTAAAAATATTATTAGTAAAAAAATAAATCCTCCTATTATATCATATTTTATCATTTTTCTAATTAAGTTATTCATTTCTTTACTCATATCATTTTCACCTCAGCTAACTCTGTTATTATATATCTAGAAAAATATTAATGAAAACTCCGTATTTCTTTAAAATGTTCGTAATTATTTGATTTTTTTTACTTAGGACAAGTTATATCTCTTTTACGCATATAACTTCATTATTACAAGCCTTTTCTTTTAATATAGGCATATATTAAAAGAAAAATTCATTTTTCAGAATCTTCATAATTATATACTTATTGAAATTTATTCTTGATAAGATTTTCATTTTTCTATTTATTTTATATAATACTATTTTAATTTTACTTTTTATACCTATAGTATTAATTTATTATCTGTTTTTATTTCTTAATAAACTTATATATATATTAAAATATAAAAAAATGAATTAACTCACTTAAGATTATTCATTCTTTTTTATTTTTTAATCTAAATTAATATTATTACTGAATTAATATAATAATATATTCTTAAATAGATAAAGACCATCATATTGAAGGTCTTTATATTTTTATTAAATTATCTTTGAAATTCTTCTATTTCTATATTTCTTATTCCAAAATAATTTTCTATTATATCAGCAATCCTCTTTGAGGCTAATCCATCTCCGTAAGGATTTGTAGACTTGCTCATCTTTAAATATGCTTCCTTATCCCTTATTAGATTATTAGCTTCCTCTATTATCATTTTTACATTTGTTCCAACTAACTTAACTGTACCATACTCTATAGCTTCTGGCCTTTCAGTTACATCTCTTAAAACTAGTACAGGCTTCCCCAAATGAGGTGCTTCCTCTTGTAATCCCCCTGAATCTGTCATTACCATAAACGATTTATTCATAAGGTTATGAGTTTCATTTGTATCTAGAGGTTCTAACAAATGAATTCTATTTTTATTCCCTAATTTTTTAAATACTGCATCTTTTACAATTGGATTTAAATGAACTAAGTATATTAATTCTACATCTTCATTTTCATCTACTATTCTTTTTAAAGCTTCGCAAACATTATCTATTCCCTCTCCCCAATTTTCTCTTCTATGGGCAGTTATCATTATAACCTTTTTCTTTTCAAAATCTATTTTATTTAACTTTTCATTTTTAAAAATATAATTTTCTTTTACTGTATGAGCCATGGCATCTATTACAGTATTTCCAGTTATAAATATATCTTTTTCATTTACTCCTTCTTTCAAAAGATTTTCTTTTGAATTCTTTGTTGGTGAGAAGTGTAAATCCGTTAAAGATCCTGTCAACTTTCTATTCATTTCTTCAGGAAATGGAAAATACTTATTATATGTTCTAAGTCCAGCTTCTACATGCCCTACTTTTATTTGCTTATAAAAAGCTGCTAACGCTCCTGAGAAAGTTGTAGTCGTATCTCCATGTACTAGTATCATATCTGGTTTTTCTTTTTCAAATATTTCTTCTAATCCTTCTAGAACCCTATTTGTTATTCCAGTCAAAGTTTGTTTACTCTTCATTATATTTAAATCAAAATCTGGTTTTACTTCGAAATAATCTAAAACTTGATCAAGCATCTCCCTATGTTGTGCTGTTACACAAACCTTTGAGATTATCCCTTCTCTTTTTTCTAATTCTTTAACTAAGGGAGCCATTTTTATAGCTTCTGGTCTAGTTCCAAAAATAGTTATAATTTTTTTCTTTTTCACAATAGATTCCTCCTACTTTATTGTTAAAATTATTGTGTTCATGACTTTAATTATACACTCTATTATCAACTTAAACAAACGTGTTAAATTTAGAATAATTTAAAATTTAAAATTTAAAATGAATAAATAAATTAAGCAAATCTTAGTTTATGAATATTAAAAATAGACTAAGCAGTGCTTAGTCTATCACTTTAGAAATTCTGTAAGAATCTCATCCTTCATTTTAAATTTCATATTTTCAGTTCTAAATTCAGATAATTATTTTGTTCCAAATAATCTATCTCCAGCATCTCCAAGACCTGGTAGAATATATCCTTGTTCATTTAATTTTTCATCTATAGCTGCTATATATATATCAACATCTGGATGTGCTTTTTGTACAAATTCTATTCCTTCTGGTGAAGCTACTAAACACATAAGTCTTAAGTTTTTAGCGCCTCTTTTTTTAAGCATTGTTACTGCATCTGATGATGATCCACCAGTTGCAAGCATAGGATCAACAACTATAACATCTCTTTCAGCAATATCTTGTGGTAATTTACAAAAGTATTCAACCGGCTGTAGAGTTTCTTCATCTCTGTATAAACCAATATGACCAACCTTAGCTGCTGGTATTAATTTAAGCATACCATCTACCATTCCAAGACCAGCTCTTAATATAGGAACTATAGCAACCTTTTTACCTGATAGCATTTGACATTTTGCTTTACATACAGGTGTTTCTATTTCAACTTCTTCAGTACTTAAGTTTCTTGTAACTTCATAAGCCATTAGCATTGATACTTCTTCTACTAATTCTCTAAAATCTTTTGAACCGGTTTTCTTATCTCTTATTATAGCTAGTTTGTGCAATATTAGTGGATGTTCAATTGTTGTAACTTTACTCATTATTATTCCTCCCAAAATTCAATTTATATTTTAAAATTATTTACTATATTTATTTTCGATTTCTGTAATTTTATTAATTCTATTTTGATGTCTATCACCTTGAAAATCTGTATTTAAAAATGTTTTAACTATATCTAATGCTAATCCCGGACCAACAACTCTTTGACCAAGACTTAATATATTAGCATTGTTATGCTCTCTTGTGGCATGTGCACTAAATGTATCTGAACATAATGCGGCTCTTATTCCAGGGACTTTATTTGCTGCAATTCCTATTCCTATTCCTGTTCCACATATTAAGATTCCAAAATCAAATTCTTTTGCTACTACTGCTTCTGCAACTGGAAGTGCATAATCTGGATAATCACAAGAAGAATTTGAATCAGTTCCAAAATCCTTTATTTCATATCCTTCTTTAGTTAAATATCTCTTTATTTCTTCTTTTAACTCAATGCCACCGTGATCAGAACCTAATGCGATTTTCATAAAAATACCTCCTAAAATAAATTATTATTTATATAATAAAAAGGAACGGTTTCCACCTTCCTCCCTTACTATACCTCTAAAATATCGAAGCCTGCTGCCTTATTTAATCTATTCATAATCGCAAGACCTAATCCTTCTTCTTCAAAAGCCTGACATAAAATATAATCTGCTCCCATATCATCACATGCTCTTAACGATTCAAACAAATTTCTTGCAACTTCGTCTAGGTTTTCTTTACTACCTAATGATATAACTTTTCCTAATTTAAAGAATTTTGTAAGTTCTTCTGTAGATAATATCACTACTGTCTTTTTGTTATCTATATAATATTGTACTATTTCATTAATTTTTTCAATAGTTTTTTCTTGATTCCCTTTTATTATTTTCAATTTTGCCTTTGGAGCATAATGCCTATATTTCATTCCTGGAGCTTTAGGTTTTAAACCTTCTTCTGGTTTCCTCATTATAGCCCTATCTATTTCTATATCTTTACATACTTCCTGAAGCATTTCTATTGTAATTCCACCAGGTCTTAAAACTATAGGTGGATTAACTGTACAATCTACTATTGTAGATTCTACACCAACTTTACTTTGTTCTCCTCCAATTATGTAATCTACTCTTCCATTTAAATCTTCTATACACCTTTCTATATCTGTAGGACTTGGTCTCCCTGATATATTAGCAGAAGGTGCAGCTATTGGAGTCTTTGCTAATTCTATAATTTTAAGAGCTATATCATTTCCTGGCATTCTCACTCCAACAGTTTCAAGGTTTGCACTTGTTCTATAAGGTATTATGTCCTTTTTAGTTAATATTATTGTTAAAGGTCCTGGCCAAAACTTACTAATAAGTTCTCTTGCAACCTTCGGAACATCTTTAACTAACTTATCTATATTTTTATTAGCAACATGTACTATTAATGGGTTATCCTGAGGCCTTCCCTTTGCTTTAAATATTTTTTCTACAGCAACTTCATCAAGTGCATTTGCTCCGAGTCCATAAACTGTTTCTGTTGGAAAAGCAACTATACCACCATTATTAATAATATTAGCTGCTTCTTCTAAGTATTTAATATCTTTTTTAATATCTTTTATTATAGCTATCTTTGTTTCCAAAAGCCTCCCCCTTCCTTCTTTTATAATTCTATTTGCTCTCTAGCTATTTTTATATTTTCTATAGCTGAAGGTGTATAATTTGCTTTTACACAATTTTTAAATATTTCATCTAATAAAATATACTTTTTAAGTGAACCTCTTTTAATAACCTGAAAGTAATATATTTCTTCCGGGTTTATTTTTTTAATCTTTAAATACCCCTCTGAAGCTTCAGAATACTTTTTCAAAAACCCTTTTGTAATAGGTTTTAAATAAGGATTCCTAAATCTATTAATAGTAATAAGTATTATATCCATATCTTCTTTTGATTTCTCTGTATGAACAACAGCAACTTTATTACATAAAATTGTAGATTCTTTATTAAATAAACCACTTATAAACTTGAGTTTATTATTATTTAAAGTAAACTCTAATTTATTTTGGTTAATCTTAATTATAATTGCCAAAACAATTAATACTTCCACAATAGCTAAGTATATCCACAAAAATAGATGTTTTATTTGCGATAGATAAGCAAATGAAGGCAGAATTATAAAAATGATAGTCATTATAATAAAAAATATAATATTACTACTTTTCTCTTTTTTTATAGCTTTATTTATTTTCACTTTTATCGCCTACCTGCTTTAAAAGCCCTACATAATTATATGTAAGGCTTCTTTATTAAATAGAGTCACTATTACCCATGTTCTTCATTTTTTCTGCTTGATCTGCTGTTATTAACGCATTAATAACTTCTTCTATATCACCATTTAAATAAGAATCTAATTTATAAATTGTTAATCCTATTCTATGATCTGTTACTCTACCTTGAGGGTAATTATAAGTTCTAATTCTTTCACTTCTATCTCCAGAACCTACTTGACTTTTTCTATTTTCCGCAATTCCCGCACTTCTCTCAGCTTGGGCTTGTTCATAAAGTCTTGATTTTAACATATTCATAGCTTTTTCTTTATTTTTTATTTGAGATTTTCCATCTTGACATGAAATTACTATACCTGATGGAAAGTGAGTAACTCTTACAGCTGAATCAGTCGTATTAACACTTTGACCACCATTTCCTGAAGATCTAAACACATCAATTCTTACGTCTTTTTCATGAATTTCTACATCTACATCATCTACTTCTGGAAGTACTGCTACTGTAGCTGTTGATGTATGTATTCTGCCGCTTGATTCAGTATCTGGTACTCTTTGTACTCTATGAACTCCACTTTCATATTTAAGCTTTGAATAAGCTCCATTACCTTTTATCATAAATACTACTTCTTTAAATCCACCAATATCAGTTTCATTAGTGTCCATTAATTCAATAGACCATCTTTGATTTTCGGCATACCTCGTATACATTCTAAATAAATTTGCTGCAAATAAAGCTGCTTCGTCGCCACCAGCACCTGCTCTAATTTCAACAAACACGTTTTTATCGTCATTAGGATCCTTTGGCAATAATAAAATTTGTATTTCATCTTCTAATTCGGTTTGTCTATTAGCTAACATATTAATTTCTTCTGAAAGCATTTCTTTCATTTCTCTATCGCTTTCTTCTGAAAACATTTGTTTATTTGCTTCTAAGTCTTCTATTACCTTTTTATACTCTCTATAAGCATTAACTATTATCTCTATGTCAGAATGTTCCTTACATAGCTTTCTCCACTCACTTTGGTTAGCCATAATTGAAGGATCTGATATTTTAACTGATAATTCATCATATTTATTTTCTGTAAAGGCTAATTTATCTAATAACATCCTTATCACTCCGTAATCTAATTTTTACATCTACCTATTATATCACAATAAATAGAAATTTATCAATATTTAAATCATTTCCTTAAATTTGAAGTTATAAAAGATTTCCTATTACCACTCTATTAAGTCCAGCTAAATTTTTTACTACTTTAACATTTAAATATCCATTTTCAATCATTATTTTTGGAACTTCTTCTCCTTGGTCATAACCAATTTCAAAGGCTAATATTCCACCTTCTTTTAAAACCTTTTTACTTTCTGATACTATTCTTCTATAAAAAACTAATCCATCTTCTCCGCCATCTAAAGCTGTATGAGGTTCATAATATTTTACATCTTCCATTAAAGTATTTATTTCCTCATTTTTTATATAAGGTGGGTTAGAAACTATAATATCATATTTTTTATTTAATTTTATAACTTCTTTTAATAAATCGCTTTTTATGAATTTCACTCTATCTGTTAATTTATTTTTCTCTATGTTTTTCTTTGTAATTTTCTCCGGGATATCAAAATAATCAATTTCGTCTGCTTTTACATTCTTTCGATAACTAGCAATGGATATTCCAATAGCACCACTTCCTGAACATAAATCACAAATTTCTAATTCTGCTTCTTCTTCTATACCTTTTAAAACTTCTTCAACTAGAACTTCAGTATCTCCTCTTGGAATTAAAACACCTTCTTCAACAAAGAAGTCTAATCCCATAAATTCCGTTTCTCCTAGTATATATTTTACCGGCATTTTGTTTTTCCTTTTTTCTATTAAATCTAAGAATTCTTTTTCTTTCTCTACTTCAACTTTTTCTACTCTATTAGTTATTAAGTAAATCTTATCTTTTTCTAAAACCTTACTTAATAATAATTGAGTGTCCAATTTATAACATTCTATATTCTCTTCTTTTAATATTTTGTTACCTAAGTCAAGTAAGTTACCTATAGTCTTTCTAATATCAAGTCCTTCTGATTTCATTAAAGCTGCAATAGCCACTTCTATTTGATCATCATCCGGTTCTCTAGTAGTTAGTTCTTGAAGTTTTAATCCAGGATAAGCTATTACCCTGCTAAGTTTATTATTATGTTTTCCAAGCCATCTTATTATTTCATAAGATATCCCTGAAACTAATGGAACTAAAATAATTCTTAGTCCTATTCTTCTTAAAAATCCACCCCACCCTGTAAAGCTAAATATTAATATACTCACAAACATAGTTAAAAATAAAAAGTTTGTTCCACATCTTGGGTGAAACCTTGAAAATTTCTTAACATTTTCTATAGTAAGCTCTTCTTCAGCTTCATAACAAAATATTGTCTTATGTTCAGCACCATGATATTGATATACTCTATAAATATCATCCATTTTACTTATTAACACCATATATATAATTAATATTATAATTCTAATTATAGCCTCTATTAAATTTAGTGATATTGAATTCAAATTTAATCCTTTAAATAACGAAGCTATTAAAGTAGGTATTGCTAAGAAAAGTCCTATTGATAATCCAAAAGATACTAACATTGTTATAGCAACAAAGAAGTTACTACTTTTATCTCCTAACTTTTCACTTACCCACTTTTCTAACTTTGATTCTTCTTCTGTCTCATCCTCAAAAAATGAAGCAGAGTAATTCAAAGTATCTATGCCTGTTTTTAGTGAATCTATTAAAATAAATATCCCCCTTAAAAAAGGTATATTTAAGTATTTATATCTTTTTGTTATTGGAGTAACCTTTTTAAAAGATATTTCTATCTTTTTACTTGGAGTTCTTACTGCGGTTGCTTGCCCCTTGATTCCCCTCATCATAACTCCTTCAATAACAGCTTGGCCTCCGACATCTCCTCTTCCCATCTAAAAACCTCCCTATTCTATTTTGCTTTTATATTTAAAATAGCAATCTCCACATAAAGATTCATATTCAACATTGTCTACATTATCTATAGCAATTTGTTCACCTTCAAATACAAACTTTCCATTTATCTTTCGTCCATTTACAACTGCCTTTTTCCCGCATTTACATATTGTTTTCATTTCTTCTATACTATGAGCTAAAAGAAGAAGCCTTATACTCCCTTCAAATCCTTGCATTTTAAAATCTGTTCTTAATCCGTAACATATTACAGGTATATTAAAAACAACAGCAATTTCAAATAATTGATCTATTTGAATTTTTTTTAAAAATTGTGCTTCATCAGCTAATATACAATCAATTTTACCATTTATCTCTTGATATTTTTTAACTTTATCTAAAACATTATCTTCATTGGCTATTACTAAATCTACTTTTCTTTCAACTCCAAGTCTTGAAACTAACTTTTCCCCACCTTTTTTATCAGTTTTAGGTTTCAATAGCACTACATGCATTCCTCTTTCTTCATAATTATATGCCACTTGCATAAGATTAGTTGATTTTCCAGAATTCATTGCACCATATCTAAAATATAATTTACTCATAATAATTGCTCCTTTTCCCCTTCTTTTCTTATTGGGTTTTCATTAGATATATAAGATTATATCATCATATTTTATAAGTAACAAAGATATTTTTATGTTTCATTATATTGACTGAAAAACGCTATTATGGTATACTACAGAAGTTATTTATGAATCGAAAGAGGTGAAAAATATGAGAGAAGGCATACATCCAAAATACAATCACGAAGCTGTAGTTAAGTGTGCATGTGGAAATACTTTTACAACTGGTTCAGTTAAAGATGAACTTAAAGTAGAAATATGCTCTAAATGCCACCCATTCTTCACTGGTAAACAAAAATTAGTTGACGTCGGTGGTAGAGTCGACAAATTCAATAAGAGATTTAATCTTAATAAATAGAAATCTTGGGGAAGACAATGTCTTTCCCATTTTCTTTTTTATTTAAGCTTATATTAAATTTTTCTTAATTTTCTATTATAATATAACTTTTATGGTTTTTATTTCTGAATTTATATTATAATATAGTAATGATTAGTTAATTATGTAATATTGAAAAGTGAGTGTTTAAATTATGAAAAAAATTTTAATCCTAACAACTTCTACAGGTGAAGGTCATAATCAAGCTGCAAATTCTATTTCTATTAAATTTGAAGAATCAGGCTATAAAGTTATAAAACATGATTTTTTAAAAAATAATAGTAAGTTATTAACTAAAATCTTTATTAATGGTTATGAATTATCAGCTTCAACCTTTCCTAAAATATATGGTTATTTTTATAAACTTACTAATACTGCAATTGTAAATATTTTAATACATAAAGTTTTTTATTTTATTAGAAAGAAACTTTTTAAAATAGTTTCTAAAGAAAAGCCTGATATAATTTTAGTAACTCACCCTTTTGCTGTTACTTTAGCAGTAAGTATAAAAGAAAGTTTCAATATTCCATCTTTAGTTATAGTTACAGATTTTAAGGCTCATGGTACCTATATAAATAATAATATCGACGGTTATATTGTTGCTAGTGATGATACTAAAGCAAATCTTAATAGTAGAGGTATAGACCTTAATAAAATCCATACTTTTGGTATTCCCGTTAAAGATGAGTTTTTTATAAACCGAGTTGAAAATTTATTAAACCCTGATGGTTATTTTAATATTCTCCTTATGAGTGGTAGCATGGGTCTTCGTAATATTTCATATGTCTTAAAGGAACTTTTAAATAATAAAAATAAACTTAGAATAACTATAGTATGTGGTAAAAATGAGACTTTAAAGCAAGATCTAACTAAAAGGTATAATCAACGTATTAAAGATAAAAAGGTTCATATACTTGGTTTTTCAAATGATATTGATGTCCTTATGGAATACTCTGATTTAATAATAAGTAAACCCGGTGGGCTAACAGCTACAGAAGCTATAGCTAAACATTTACCTCTGTTAATTCCTTTTGCTATTCCAGGACAAGAATATGAAAATATAGAAGTCTTAACCTCTAATGGCTATGCACTTTATCTTGATAACTTTTTAGAGTTAAATTCTATCATTGATAGATTTATTGATAATCCACAAGAACTTAATAAGATAAAAGATAATATGATTAATCTTTCAAATCTATATTCTAAAGAAAAGATAGTAAATCTTGCTGATAAATTATTAGAAAATAAGAATGTATAAGGGAAACCCTTATACATTCTTATTTTTATCTATCTCACTATTTAAGTAAAATCTAATAAACTCTTCATTATTTTTAGTTTTACTTAGCATATTTATTAATCTTTGAGTTATATTTTCTACATTTCCATCTCTATACATAACTTTTCTTATTGAATAAGCTACTTCTTTCTCATCTTCTGTTAATAATAAATCTTCTTTTCTCGTTCCTGATTTATATATATCAATAGCTGGGAATATTCTTCTTTCTTGAAGTTTTCTATCTAGATGAACTTCCATGTTTCCAGTTCCTTTAAATTCTTCAAAAATCATATCATCCATTCTTGAACCTGTGTCAACTAAAGCTGTAGCTAATATAGTTAAACTTCCACCTTCTTCAATGTTTCTAGCTGCTCCAAAGAACTTTTTAGGCATTATTAACGCACCTGGATCTAATCCCCCAGATAATGTTCTTCCTGTTGAGGTAACTGTTAAGTTGTAAGCTCTTGAAAGCCTTGTTAAACTATCTAGTAATATAACTACATCTTTCCCCTGTTCAACCATTCTTTTTGCTCTTTCTAATACCATTTGTGATACTTTAGTATGGTTTTGTGGCTCTTCATCAAAAGTAGAATAAATTACATCTCCTTTTATAGACCTTTTCATATCTGTAACTTCCTCAGGTCTTTCATCTATTAATAGAACTATAAGAGTTACTTCTGGATGATTATTCACTATATTTTGTGCAACCTTCTTAAGTAAAGTAGTTTTACCTGCTTTAGGTGGTGCAACTATTATTCCTCTTTGACCTTTTCCTATAGGACATACTATATCCATTAATCTTGAAGATAAATCACCTTCGTTATTTGTTTCTAATTTTAATCTTTCCTTTGGATATATTGGTGTTAGTGTTTCAAAATATTTTCTACCAACAGCTCTTTGAGGGTTTTCATCATTTACCTTTTCTACATAAAGTAAAGCTTTAAACTTTTCCGTTTCTTTAGCTTCTCTAACTTTACCTGTTACTTCATCACCAGTTCTTAAATTAAATCTTCTAATTTGTGAAGGTGATACATAAATATCATTTTCTCCAGTTTGATAATTATTACATCTTAAAAAACCAAAACTATTATTTTCAAGAATTTCTAAAACCCCTTTTGCGGAATTAGATTCATTTATCATAACTTTAAGTCTTTCTCTTTTTTCTTCTTTTTCTTCCTCAGTAAGAACATGAGCTTCTGCAATTTGCGGACTAGCATTAATTATTTCTTTATTAGCCTCTTCTTGCTTGATTTCCTCTTGCTTTACTTTTGGTGTTATCTTTTCTTGTAATATCACACCATCTTTTTCTATTCTTTTAGGTGTCTTCTCAATTAATATTTCTATTAACTCATCTTTTTTATATTTACTAATATTTTTAATTTCTAAACTTTTAGCTATTTCCTTTAATTCTACTAAAGTTTTACTTTTATAAATGTCATTAGACAAAGTTCTACCTCCAAATATCTATTTTTTCTATAACTTAAATAAAGTTAATACTATTAACTTCTATAAAATCAAATATAGTTTTTCAAAGTAATTTCGGGATTTTTTAAGATTAATTTTAAAAAGAAAGGAATCTATCAGATTTTATATATGTATATATTATGTAATATATATATTAACTTTTCAAGTTATTTTTAATATATTCTTATTATTGACTTATTATATATAAAATAATAGGCTGTTGCAAATTATTTCTTACTTTGCAACAGCCTAATTTATATTAGCTTATCTTTTCTTCATCTTCTTTTTTCTTTCTAAACATTACATATCCTGCTGCTGTTAACATAGATGCTATTAAAAGAATAATTGCAGAGTTTTGTCCACCTGTGCTTGGAAGTTTTCCACTGTTATTTCCACTTCCACCTGGAGTTACATTATCATCCTTGCCTTCATCAATATTTCCATTGCCCTTATCTTCATCAATAGTAGTATCTTCTCCAGCTGTTAAAAGTTTTTCTATATTTGTATCAATACCATTCTTTTGCCAATAAGTCACAATTTCATCTCTCATAACTAGGTTAGTATCATACATATCTGTTGCATTACTGAAATCATATGCATCTCCACCTGTAGCCATGAAATCATTAACTACAACTTTATATTCTTTATTAAGATCTAATTTAGTTCCATCAGCTAATCTTATAGATGTTACTCTACTTCCAGCATCTGCTTTTTCATCATACCAAACTTTTATTCCTGAGAATTGACCCCAACCCATATTTGCTGGCATAATTCCATGTTCTATAGCAGCTAAAACATCAGATCCTTTAAGAGTCATAGTATATAAAGTATTATCAAATGGAAGTATTGTATATAAATCTCCCATAGTTAACATACCAGCTGATAATGGAGCTCTTATTCCACCACCATTTGTAATTGCTATATCAGCACCTGTAATTTTTCTCATAGTTTCTGATACAACTATTCCAAGTGGAGTAAGTCCATCATTTCTATCATGAGATAAATCTTTATCTAATTTAGTAACTTCTTTCTCTAATAAAGGTTTTAATTCAGCCTTATATTTATTAACAATTTCTAATATAGATTCATCTGCTTTTATTTCTTTTACTCTCTTATAAGCTTCATCAATACTTGCATTTAGTTTTACTAACTTTCCAGACTCATCAAAATCAAAAGTTAATATTCCAAGCCCTCTACCATTGTAGCCAGCTTCAATTATTTTAATTCCATTTACTTCTACGTTAGTAAATCTATGATCATGAGAAGCTATTATAGCATCAACATTTTTAACAACCTTTGCTAAATCTACTGCTTCTCCAACAGGAGTACCATCTTTCTCAGTTGTTGCTCCTAAATGAGATAATACAACAACAGCATTTACTTTATCTACTTCTTTTAATTGTTTTGCATATTTATTAACTGATATTTGTGGATCTTCAAAAACTAAATCTTTAACATTTTCTGGCTTAGTTTTATAAGCTGTCTCTGGAGTAGTTGATCCAATTACCCCAATTTTAACTCCATCAACTTCAATTATAATATAAGGTTTTGCCCAATCAACTGGTTTTCCTGTTGCCTTATCAATAATATTTGCAGCTAAGAAATCTAAATTACCATCTTTAGCCCAAGTTTTTATTAAATCTCTTTCCCAGTCAAACTCGTGGTTACCTAATGCAGAGGCTTTAACTCCAACTGCTTTTAAGAATTCACTAATCGGTTTACCTTTTGTTAAGTTTGACATTGCACTTCCTTGATATAAATCCCCTGCTGATAATGTAATTGCTTCATAATTTTCAGAAGGGTTTAATTTAGTTCTTTCTTTAATTAAAGTTCCTAATTTAGCCATACCAATATTTTTACCATTTTCCTCAATGCTACCATGGAAATCGTTAAAGCTTAGTATTTCTACCCTTTTAAGGTTTTTAGCTTCCATAACGTCAGCGACAGTTATACTTTTAACATTTGGTGTTCTTCCATCTTCAGATCTAGGTATAATTATCTTTCCTTCTTTAACAAGTTTAACTACATCAGCTCTTAAAGCTTCGTCATATTTAAATCCTGTTAACCTCCAGTTATTGTCTATATGTCTTTCAACAGTACCAGCTTTTTCATTTACTATATATTCAGTTATTAAATCTCTCATATCTGATAAAATATCATTATTGGTGTCATATATCTTTTCATGGGTTCCTTCATCAAATATAGCTGAACCAACAGCATTTAATTTAGAATCATATCTATAGTTATTTACTGCTAAATAAACTATATCTTCTTCTCCAACAACCTTTCCATCAGCTTTGAATTTAAGGTTTTCAATTCTATTTCCTGGTGCTTTTGTTAGATTTATATCATATTTAACTCCATCTAACATATCTAATTGATACAATCTAATATTTTGATCTAAAGAAACAGTTAAGTCTCCAGCATTAAATGTATTATAGATTGTAGCTGTCCATTCCATATATTTCTTTAATTGTTTTCCATTTGTTTTTATAACATAAAGTTTATTATCATATTTATAAATATTTGATACATCTGACTTTTTAATATACCCAGCTTTCATATTTGATTTTGCATCAAATAATGCTGCTCCAGATACCATATAACCACCTTTTGTATTTACATTCATATCAGTTAAATATTTATTCATGTAGAATAATTGAACTTCATTAACTAAATCTGTTATTCCTTGATCTCTTACTATTGATTCTGGAATATCAGCTATTTCATTAGCATCTGCTAAATCTGATCCTACTAATTTACCTATAGGAGTACTAGCATCTGCTTTTGCTTTTTCGTCATAGCTGCTTAATTTAGCCTTTAAATCCTCATCTTCAGCTACATCTTTAGTTCCTATTAATTCAGATGTCTTATTAACTACCTGATATTGTCCATTTGCATCTTTTTTTAATTCAACTTCTACTTTTCCTAATGAAACTGCTGAATTTGCAGGTTGTATTAATAAAGCATTTCCAATAGTTACTCCCTTATCGGAACTATGGCTATGTCCAATAACTACTACATCAACATCTGGATTAGCTGTAGCGATTTCAGTACATGAATCACCATTTCCATATTCAGAAGTAAGTCCCATATGAGCTGTAACTACATAAACATCTACTCCACCAGCTGCTTTAATTTCACTGATAACCTTTGCAACTTCTTCTGTAGGATTTGTTGGTTCATAACCTACCAAATTAGGTCCGTCCCATTTGTTAATATGAGGTGTAACTACACCAATTGTTGCAACTTTAACTCCATTTGGCATTGTTTTAATGTTGTAAGCATCAAAAACTCTTTTTCCATCTTTGTAAAGGTTTGCGCAAAGAGTTTTAACCCCTGCATCATTAGCTTGCTTTGAAACCTTGTTTAAATAATCCATCCCAAAGTTAAACTCATGATTTCCAAAGGAAAATGAATCGTATCCAATTTCACCAATTCCTAAAACCATTGGATTTAATCCCTCAAACGTATTATTGGTAAATAAATGATTGTAGTTTCCTTGAATTGTATCTCCATTATCAACTAATACTGTATTTGGATTTGCAGTTCTTAACCCTTTTACTAACGTTGCTATTTGAGTTAATCCCCCATCTGATTTTGTTGCCCTAGCATACTCATATGGTATAAATTTACCATGTAAGTCTGTAGTAGCAAGTATTTGAACTTTTGTAGTAGTTTCTTCTGCTGAAACCTTTATAAAGTTTCCTGGTAATACATTAGCGAAAAATGTAAAAGTTAGAGCTGAAGCTAAGAATTTTTTAATATTCTTTTTGATCCCCATTATTATCCTCCTAGAAATTTATATTTATATTATTTAAAATAATATACAAAATTAAAGGACGGTCTAATAAATATATAAATAATAATTATTTATATATTAATAAATCCGTCCTTTTTCCCTTAGATGAATGTAATTTTGTTACTTCTACTTAAGTTCTTAAATTTTATTTAACATTTGTTTATCTATTTTTCAATTTTAATTAATCTTATTTTATAAATTATCTCTTACCTGTATCAAATGGCTCCCCTGCAGCTTTTGGTGCTTGTGATGATTTTGAGAATAACACAAGAGCAAATAATGTTACCACATATGGGAAAGTCTTTAGAATAACCCCAGGTATTTCTGATAAAACTGGAACAGCTTGTGATACGTTTGCTATAGTTGATGCAAATCCAAAGAAGAATGTTGCTCCAAGTATTCCAACAGGTTTCCACTGTCCAAAGATTAAAGCCGCTAAAGCCAAGAATCCAAGACCAGCTACATTACCACTAAATTCCCCTGAGAAAGTAACTATCATAATAGCACCAGATAACCCCGCTAAGGCTCCCGAAAGCATAACCCCTATATATCTCATCTTGAAAACGCTAACTCCAGCAGCAGCTGCCGCTTGAGGGTTTTCCCCACAAGATCTTAATCTTAATCCAAACTTTGTTTTATATATTAAAAATACACTAATTAAAAGTATTGCTAACGCCAACCATGTAGTTGGATAAGTCTTAGTAAAGAATAATGGTCCTAAAATAGGAATATTATTTAACCCCTCAACATTTTTAGGAATAAATCCTGTTCTAATTCTTATATTACCGCTTCCAGTTATATTTCTAGCTAAGAAAACTGTTAAAGCTCCTGCCATCATATTAATAGCTGTTCCACTTATTACTTGATTTGCATTTAAATTAATACTTGCAAAAGCGTGTAATAATGAAAAAATAACGCCTGCAATTGTAGCTACTAAAAGACCAATCCACAAAGCTCCTGCTACTCCATTTTGTTGAAGCTTGTTTACTGTTAATGCACCTGCAAAAGATCCCATTATCATAAGTCCATCAAGACCTACGTTAATAATTCCACTTCTTTCACAATAAAGAGCCCCTAAAGCTGTCATAAGTAATGGTATTGTATAGGCTATTGCATAAGGAAATACTTGCTTAATTAATTCCCACATTATTCTGCCACCACCTTTTCTTTAGTATTTATATTTTTATCTTTTTTACCTTTAATAAAAAACCTTATTAATTTTTCCATGATTATACTAGTTGCTGAGAAATAAATTATTGTTGCCATTATTGTATCTGCAAGCTCTGGTGGTACCTTAACTGCAGCATTCATAAAGCCTTTTCCTACATAAAGTATTCCAAAGAATAAAGCTGAGAATACTACTCCAATAGGACTATTAGCTGCAAGTAATGAAACTGCTATTCCATCAAAGCCTTGGCTAGGCATAACTCCAATTTGCAATATTGTTGAGTTACCTGTATATTGTACAACTCCTGCAAGTCCAGCTAAAGCTCCTGATATCATCATAGAAATTATTATATTTCTATTAACTGGCATTCCTGCATATTCAGCTCCGAATCTATTAAATCCAACAGCTTTTAGTTCATAACCTAATACAGTTTTATTAAGTATAAACCATATTATTACTACAGCTATAAGAGCTAAAAATATTCCAAGATTTATATAAGAACCTGAAAACATATCTGATATCCACTTAGCTTTTAATGTAGCTTTCTCTGGTAACATTCTTGATTCAGTTTCTAAAAATTCTCCTTTAAAGTATTGTGGTATCATATAATAAACTATCCAGTAAGCTGTCCAGTTCATCATAATCGCTGAAACAACCTCATTAACATTAAACTTAGCTTTTAATAATCCTGGTATAACTCCCCATAAAGCTCCACCTAAAATACCTGCTATTATAACTATAGGTACTAATACTATTCTAGGTAAATCTAATGTTAACCCAGTTGCTATTGAAGTAAATCCTCCAGCTAGCATTTGCCCAGGTGTTCCTATGTTAAATAATCCAGTTTTAAAAGCAAAAGCTATTGACAATCCTGTTAGCATTAATGGCGTTGCTGTTGCAATTGTATTTCCTATTCTTTCAAGGTTCATTAACCCACCTTTAAATAAGAATTTATATCCTTCAATCGGATTAAAAGACATAATTAACATTAGTAAAGCACCAGCTATTAATCCTAATATTACAGCTAATACTGATTTTAAAGCTTGATTTTTTTCCATATTAGCTTTCACCTCTCTTTATTCCTGCCATCATCAATCCAACCTCATTCTCGTCAGTTTCATTGGCATTTACTATTCCTATAAGTTCACCGTTATTTACTATAGCAATTCTATCTGAAAGATTTAGTATTTCATCTAATTCTAGAGATACTAATAATACAGCCTTGCCAC
>JARIDB010000087.1 GCA_029257045.1 Clostridium sp. | reverse complement strand
AGTTAGTATAAACATTTTTTAATGTAGCTAACTTTTAACTTAAGATATAAAAAAGGTGAACATATAATAGTTTGCTTATGACTTCGCTTACGCTCCAAGTCATCGCAAACCATTATATGTTCACTATAGGTAATGGAGCATCTACCTCTCTTCTTTCAGTAGATGGGCTTTCTCACTAAGTTCAGCATTCGCTACGCTTAGCTTTACTAAGTGTTCAATGCCAAGGAAGAAATTATAATAACTTATTCCCAGGGATGCGCTATTATAATTTCCTAAGAGTAAAAAAACCTCAACTGCATTAAAAATTATAGTTGAGGTTTTATAAATATATTATTATTTATGGTACGGTTCTCCGTAACATTTTCAAGTGATATTTTTCTATTTTATTCTTCTGTAAATATTCTACATAAAGGAAACACACTACTCACATTCGTTTGTAGGTAAAAGTTCTGATAACAAAAAGCTAGTTTTTGAGAATCACTTTTGGTATAATTCTAAATTAAAAATTAAGAATTCCGTAGTGGATGGCTACGGGGGTTTTGAACGTTTTATCCCCCTTGGACTATTGGTGACATTTCATCATAGTTAGGGGGTGGTATTGGATATGCTAGAATTAATTATAAAAGGCTCTTTTGCTATTTATATTATAAGATTAGTTTTAAAATATAATCTTTTCATTTATTATTTAAAGATTTCAGTAAAGTTTATTGGTCTTGATATTGAAATTAAGAGCAAAGAAAAAAGTGCCCCATCCTTCAAAGCGTAGCACTTTTTCTAGAAATTAATATTTAATTAAATTCATCCAATAGCCCTAAAACAAAATAAGCACACTGTGAAAGCGACTAACAACAAATCGTAGATTTGTGTTATCTGCTTTTGTTCTAAGGATTGCTTAGTGTTGACGCACTAAGCTCTTCTTATTTATATTATATCAAATTTTTATGAAAAATAAACATAAATAATTTCTTTATATTATTTGTATCCTATAAATTTGTAATTTATTTAATCATCATCATTTGATAAATACCATCCATGTTCACGATGCTTTGGATATTTATACTCTTCATTTTCATGACCTATGTTCTCTCTTTTTCTCATTTCATTATCAAATCTTCCTAAGATATTCCATGCCTTTTCATCACCAGAACAATGATCTAATCTTACCTTTTCTCGCTCCGTTTCAAGTTCATCATCAGATTTTGACTCCAACCAATTATTGCTATACTTCGTATTTTGGTTATCACTTAATAATTTTAAGGAGCTGGCGACTGAGGTTGCTATAAACTTCATAAAAACGACCCTATTCATATTTTGTTCATAACCCCCGGCAGGCTGTGCGAAAATCAATAAACTTCTAATATTATTTATAGAAATAAGGCAAAATAAATATAAATAATTGTTATTAATGGAGGCCGTATTATGAATTATCTTTTAGGAACTGATAGGAGTCAAGCAAGGATTGAATGTCCTGAGGATTATATAGATTCAAATAATGAAGTAAGAGTTATAGATAAAATAATAGATGCTTTAAATATAGAATCTTTAGGATTTAAAATTGGAAATAATGATTTTGTTGGAAGACCAATGTTTAATCCTAGGGATATGCTTAAACTATTTGTCTATGGATATTTCAATGGGGTAAGATCTTCACGAAAACTTGCAAAGCAAGTGAAAATAAACAAAGAAGTTATTTGGTTAATCAATGGATTAGAGCCTAAGTATAGAGTTATAGCGGATTTTAGAAAAGATAATATAGATTCATTAACAAAGGTTTTTGAATCTTTTGTTCAATATTGCATCGAACTTGGGTTATATGGAAAAGATCTTATAGCCGTTGATGGTACAAAGCTTGAAGCATCAGCTTCTAAGCGAAAACATTATAGTAAAAATAAAATAAATAAAATGAAGCAACTAGTTCAAAACAAGGTAAATGAATATATTCATGATCTAGAAAGCAATGACTTATCAGAAGATAATGAACAAATACAATTAAAAAGAGATGAAATAAAAAGTGCAATACAGAAGCTTGAAAACAAGATTAAAGAATATGATGAACTTGAAAAAATATTAGAAGATAACGATGTTAATGAAATAAACTTTACAGATCCGGATGCTAAAACAGTTAAGTTTGGCGCCCATCAAGGTACTGATGTAGGTTATAACATTCAAGCAGCTGTTGATTCTAAACATAAATTAATAACTACATTTGAAGTAACAAATAATTCCGCTGACCAAGGGCAGTTATATAATATTAGCAACAAAGCAAAATCAATATTTAATGTAGAGAGTATAGAAGCTTTAGCAGATAAAGGATATTTTGAACCATCTGATTTAAAAGAATGTGAAGAAAACAAGATTACTTGTTATGTATCCAAACCTTCGTATAATAATAGCACAGGTAATTCTGTTTATTTTACTGACAAATTTAAATATAATCCACAGGATAATACCTATACGTGCCCGGAAGGAAACAAGTTATTGTGCATAACTAAAAAAATAGATGCAACTGGAAGAAGTTATAGAAACCATGAAGCATGTTCAAAATGTGAAAATAAATATAAATGCACGACATCAAAAAGAGGAAGAACTATAACAAGAAAAGAAAATGAAGATATTGTTGAAATTATTAATAATAGAACTAAAGAAAATAAAGTTAAATATAGTAAAAGACAAGAAATAATTGAACATGTATTTGGAACATTAAAAAGGAATATGAACTTTACCCATTTATTGTTAAGAGGATTTAAGAAAGTAAATGGTGAAATTAGTATTGCCTTTTTTAGTTATAATTTAAAAAGAGTTATAAATATATTAGGAGTAAAAAGATTCTTAGGATATTTATCCTAATGATACGGTTGAGAATAAATTAAAGTTGGAAGTAGTAACTAAAAATTACTACTTCCAACTTTAATTTATATAAAAATATCAGAAATTTATTGTTATAAAAAATATCAGTTAGCAATCAATTTAATATAAATAGGATTTTTGCACAGCCTGCCGTGGGGAGGTTCAAGCTTTTCTTCGTAATTTATAATTACTACACACATTCTATTTCTTTTTGTGAATTTTTTTATTACATAATAATATAACTTGAATTCAGTAAATGATTTTTGAATTTTGGTAATATAGAATTCTTAAAATATGTTAATATTAGATTAAACTTATATGTATTATACCAGTTTTAGCTTAAGATTTTATAAGTTAAGATGTGTTATAATAATGATATATAATATAAATTTAGCAGATTATAAGGAGTATTAAAAATGAATAAAAGAGGAATAGTGTTTTTTGATGTAGATGGAACTTTGATAGATTGGACTAAGGGTATAACTGACCCAAGTGAAATGACTAAAGAATCAATAAAGAAGTTACAAGAAAGTGGGTATTTGACTTTTATAGCAACAGGAAGACCAAGAAATCTTATTAATGAAAGTTTAAAGGATTTAAATACTGATGGATTTATATGTTCAAATGGTGCTTATGTTGAAATGAATAATAAGGTTTTATTTAATGAACCTCTAGAAAATAGTAAACTTAAAAAGCTTTTAAAAAATTTAGAAGAATTAAATATAGGATATATGTTAGAGGGACAAGAAAAAAACTATATACCAAATAGAGAAGATAAGTTCCTAGTTGACTTTATTGAAGAAGTTAATCTTGATATAAATAACTTTAGTAAGGATTGGGATGTAGACGCAGTTAAAGTAAGTAAGGTAATAGCTATTGGTGAAAATGATGAATCTTATGACAAGGCTTATAAAGCATGTGAAGGTGAAAACTTTGCTTTTCTAACAAATCCTAAAGCGGGAGTATTTGAAATAAACGATAAAAAGTTTTCTAAAGGTTATGGTGTTACAAAGGTATTAGAAAAACTTGATATTAGCAGTGATAAAGCTTATGCCTTTGGAGATGGGGATAACGATATAGAAATGTTCCAGGCGGTTAAACATGGAATAGCTATGGGAGACCACTATAAGGGCCTTGAAGAATTTGCCTTTGATACAACAGAAAATGTTGAAAATGAAGGAATAACAAAAGC
>JARIDB010000059.1 GCA_029257045.1 Clostridium sp. | reverse complement strand
TTTATGTATTTCTTTATCTAAATAAGTAACTTTATCTTTTTTAGGATCTACCTTAACTCCAAGTTCCTTTACTAAAACATTATTAACTTTAACTTTGCCATCTAAAATTAATTCTTCACATTTTCTTCTTGAAGCAATACCACAACTTGCCATAAATTTTTGTAATCTCTCTTCCATTTACATCACTCCATATCTTTTTTTAACCATTATTATAGTACTCTAGTATTAATTTTAAATCAATATCTATGTTTCTATTAATAATAAACCTGATTATTATTTGTATAAGCATAACTTATATTTATATATCTAATAAAAAGTAATTACATAATGGACAAGTCGTGATATAATTACTTTTGTATTGAAATCTATTACAGAGGTGATAATTATGCATTTTAAAAAAATAATTACTGCAAGAGAAAACATTAAAGAAGTAATAAATAAGACTCCTTTGATGTATAGCCATTTATTTTCCGATCTCACCGGTGCAAAGGTTTACATGAAGTGTGAAAATCTTCAGGTCACAGGTGCATATAAAATAAGAGGAGCCTTTAATAAAATCAAAAGTTTAACTGCTGAAGAAAAAGCTAAAGGTGTTGTTTGTTCTTCTGCTGGTAACCATGCCCAAGGTGTTGCTTATGCTTCTAATATTTTAGGAGTTAAATCTACTATAGTTATGCCTAATACAACCCCTTATTTAAAAGTTAAATCCACAAAAAACTATGGTGGAAAAGTTGTCTTACATGGTTCTTGTTATGACGATGCCTATTTACATGCTAAAGAAATTGAATTAGAAGAAGGTTCTGTATTTATCCATCCCTTTGATGATATTAATATAATATATGGTCAAGGTACTATAGCTTTAGAAATATTTGAGGATTTAAAGGAAGTGGATTATATAGTTTGTCCTATAGGCGGAGGTGGATTAATAAGTGGAATTTCCTTAGCAGCAAAAAATATTAATCCTAATATAAAAATAATAGGTGTACAGGCTGAAGGTGCTAATGCTATGGAGCTTAGCTTTAAATGTGGTACTCTTAATTCAATTTTAAATGTTAGTACCATTGCAGATGGTATTGCAGTTAAGACTCCTGGTAATATAACCTATGGTATAATTAAAGACTACGTAGATGATATTATAACTGTTACAGATAAGGAGATTTCTGATGCCTTTCTTATTTTATGTGAAAAACACAAACTAATGGTAGAAGCTTCAGGTGCAGCTTCATTAGCAGCTTTAAAGAAACTAAATATTAAAGATAAAACTGTTGTTCCTATAATTAGTGGTGGAAATATTGATATTTTAACAATATCTTCTTTAATAAATGATGGATTGGTAGAAAACGGAAGACTTTTCTGCTTCTCTGTAGAGCTCCCTGACTCTCCAGGTCAATTAAATTTAATCACCAAATTATTTACTGACTTAAAGGCAAATGTAGTTAAATTAGAGCATAATCATTATAAAGCTTCTAATAGACTTAAAAATGTTTTGCTTGAAGTAACAGTAGAAACTAATGGGCTTGAGCATATAGAGTTAATAAAAAATTCTTTATTTGAAAATGGTTATAATATAGTAAAAATGTATTAATTATATATCCTAAATAGTTAATTCTTATGTATTTATATAGAAAACAGTAGGTAAATATTTATAAATTTAATTTTAGCTACTGTTTTCTATTATTATTTTATATTTTGAACTTGTATATTATAAAAATAAAAAAATACCTTAATAAAGGTATTTTATAATATTAAACTTAATATGGAATTTATAAAATCTTCTTTTTTAGATTGTAAATATTCTCCATAATATAATTCATCTTCATATTTATAATTTTCAATTTCATATAAAAGAAAATTGTTTATATCTTTTTTATATCTAATTTCTATTTCTTCTTTTATTTTTCTATATTCTTCAATTCCTTGGCTTTTTTTATATTTTCTAATTAAAGATTCTAGAAAAGTATTATATTTAATAATTTTATACTTAATTTTTTCTAAGTATATCTTTTTATTTTTTATATAATTTTTTTCATAATTTAGCTTTATTTTTTGAAGTTCTTTTATTTCAAAAATCTTATTATTTATAACAAAGCCTTTATCCTTTTCTTGTAATGATATTTGTAATATTACTTTGGCAATTTCATTATTATCCTTAAATGTTTCTAAATACTCTTTTCCCCCTACAATCTCTATTGCCTTCTTTAATTGTCTAATTTTCTCTTCTATTACTTTATTGTTTATTTCTAACATCTTTATCTCCTTGTATAAATAAATAGGTAACCCTAACTATTATATAATTATTGGGTTACCTTGTCTATTGTTATTCTTTTATAAGATGTTAAGTGAATTAATATCCATATTATAAGTTACATCTTTTCTTTCTACTATAATTTTAATTTTCTCTTTAATCTCTTTACTCTGCAATATTTTTTCTAAAAGTTCCTTTGTTGGGTTAATTGCAAAAGGATTTCCTACGGATTTAAACATAGTTATATCGCCTGAAGTATCTCCATAAGCATAACTTTTTTCTAAATCAATATTATATTTTTCTTCTAATTCTTTAATAGATCTTAATTTACTTTCATGATCCCACATTGGAATTACATCTCCAGTATAATTGTTATACTTATCATATTTATATATAGTTCCTCTAAAATCATCCATATTATACTTTCCAGACATTTCTTTAACTAATTCTATAGGTGATCCAGAGATTGCAATAACTATATGCCCTTGTTCCTTATGCCATTTTATTTTCTCTCTTGTATAAGTATATACTCTATCGCCTTTTTGCTCTATAACCTTCTTTGCAATGTGATCTATATGATATTTATTAAGTCCTTTTATAGCCTCCATATAAATATCTACCATCTTTAAAAGATATGTATCATAGTCTCCTTGTCTTTTATCCCAATTATCATAGGCAGGTCTTACATCTTTATACCATTTGGTTTCATCAATAAGTTCATATTTTATTATTTTTTTAAAAACCTCTGTTATTAAACCTTCTCTATAAATTGTTCCATCAATATCAAAAAATGCAGCTACATTCTTCATAAAACCCCTCCTTAGTTTAACTTTTGTTTATTAAAATTAAGTTTATACTTTTTTATTAATACTATTATATAATAATATTTTATTTTTTCTATAGTTTTTTATTATTTAATAAAGAACTATCTTTATTAAATAAAAGATAGTTCTTTCTACATTAGTTATTATAATATAGCTTTTCACTTTGATATTCAGGATCGCAAGTAATATCAATACCTAATCTTCTAAAGGTTTGTTCATCATTTGTTCCTACTATTATAGTAGAATGAGCTTGGGATCCTTTAAGTTTAGGAAGCATTTCTAAAGCTACTTGAGCTGTAGGATTTGTGGCAGCACATATACTTAAAGCAATTAATATTTCTTCACAATTTAATGCTGTATGACTTATACCTAATGTTTTTGATTTTAAATTTATAATAGGTTCTAATATAACAGGAGATAGCAGATGCATATTGTCTGAAATCTCTGCTAAATACTTTATAGAGTTTAATAAAACCGCAGCTGTACAATCCATTATTTCTGAAGATTTACCTGTTATTATCTTTCCATCTTCAACCTCTAAAGCTACTATTGGATAAGGTTCATTTTTACCTCTAATTTTTTTATATTCATTAGCTAATTCCCTTGCTGGAATAACTACTTTTCTATCTGTTTCTTTTAAATTTAATTCTTCCATTATAAGTTTTGATCTATCTGAAATATCTTTATTTACATATCCCTTTTTATATTCACATACAGTCTTAAAGTATCTTCTTATAATTTCTTGTCTTGAGGCTTCTTTTACTACTTCATCATCAACTATTCCAAAACCAACTCTATTAACACCCATATCTGTTGGAGATTTATATGTAGATTCTTCTTTAGTAATCTTTTCTATTATCCTCTTTAGTAATGGAAAACTTTCTATATCCCTATTATAATTTACCGCTACTTTATTATAAGCATCAAAATGAAAGGAATCTATCATATTAACATCTTTCAAATCTACTGTAGCTGCTTCATAAGCAATATTTAAAGGATGCTTTAAAGGTACATTCCATACAGGGAATGTTTCAAATTTAGAATATCCAGCTACATTTCCTAATTTATATTCATGATATAATTGACTTAAACAAGTTGCAAGCTTACCACTACCTGGTCCTGGTCCAGTTACAACTACAATAGATTTAGTTGTTTCTATGTAAGGATTTTTACCATAACCTTCATCGCTAACTATGGTATCAACATCTGTTGGATAACCTTTAGTTTCTTTATGTTTATATACTTTAATTCCTCTACGTTCTAATTTATTTATAAAAACCTTTGTAGATGGCTGAGAATTATATCTTGTTATAACTACACTATTTACATCTAAATTATTAGATCTTAAATCATCTATTAATCTAAATACTTCTAAGTCATAAGTAGTACCAAAGTCTCCTCTGATCTTATTTCTTTCAATATCCCCAGCATAAACACAAATTACAACTTCTACATTTTCTCTAAGCTCATACAATAATTTAATTTTAGCATTTTCATCAAAACCCGGTAATACTCTTTTAGCATGTAAATCATACATAAGCTTTCCACCGAATTCCAAATAAAGTTTATCATAGTTATTAACTCTTTCTAAAATATACTTAGATTGTTCTTCTATATACTTTTTATGATCAAATCCTACTTTCATATTAATGCCTCTTTCTCTAATATTACTTCTTTATATAAATTTCCTTTATTTATTCCAAGTATTTATTATATATCAAAAATATTTATCTTTCTACAAATATTAAAAAATAAGCATAATCATATTGTTTATATGCTTATGCTTATTGGAAGAATAATTAATGTCTTACCTTCTATATTACATTCTGGTTTTTCAGGTAAAATAATGCCTTTATCCATTAACTTCTTAAAATATGGATTAATCTCGTTTAGTATATTATTAAAATACTCCTCTTGAGAAGACTTTCTAAGTAAACTGATACATTTTTCATTTTCTTCTTTTATCTTCATAACCTTTCCAAATATTTTACAATTACAATGGGCTAAATCAAACATATTCGAATGGTTAATCAAAAAACTTCCTTCATTTATAGAAGTGATTATAGAAATATCATTATTTTCTATAATTAAATCTCTTGTTCCATTTGCCATAATAGTTTTATTTAAGTTTTCTAATAAACTCTTTATAATGTTGAAATTTAAATTACCTAAACCTTCTATATCTATCATATTGTTTAGACAATCATCTCCATAACAATTTAATGAATTTATTAAAGTATCAATATATAATGGCATTGAAGTAGGTTGTACACATCCTTTTATTTGAATATAGTCTCCTTCTTTAATACTTGAAAAATCAATTTCTTCATTTAAAAAATCTTTAACATAATTACTTTCTATCATTTTATTTAATAAATCATTATGCAAAGTAAAAACTGTACTTATTTTCTTTATCTCCTGTTCATTTCTATCAAAATCCCTGCCTTCAAATCCTAAAGTTTTTTCATCAGCATTTTGATAATGGTTTTCATAACTATCATGTTTGCTTTTATATCCTTCTATTTTATCTTTTTGATTTCTGCAATCATATCCATCAGAATTTCTCTCATTAAGTCTTACATTTCCTCCAATAGTTCTATCCTTTATTTTTCTAAAGGTTCTTATATCTATATATCCATTTAAAGCTACTGAATTTAAATTCCTAATTAACTCTTCATCTAAATATACAAGTAGATCCAAAATATAATTCCCCCTAAACAGACCTTATAGAATAGTATATTATTTAAAAACTTCAATATTACTTCTTATTATACCTTAAAATCATTTTTTCTATTTCCTGTTCAATTTCTTCATTGCTTAAATTAGCAAAATTTATTGTTTTTGCTCCTTCAATTAATTTTAACATTTTCATTTCTTCTTCCATAGCTCTTATTTTACTTTCTAGTTCTTTTTTATTTTTCTTAAATAAATCTAAAGAATATACCTCATTGTTACAAACATTACAAAAACCAATAAGTTTTTCATATCTTATTTTACCTATATTAAATTCCTTTTCTACAACATCTTTTTTTATTTTAAATAGTTCTAATTTATTACAACTTTCACAGAAACATTTATTATCAAACATTTTCTCACCTCTATTAAATTCAACATGTATTTTATTATCTCTTATAGTATATAAAATTTCTTATAAAAATAAAAGGATGCTTATAGCACCCTTTTTGATTAAATTAGAAACAGCCAAACAGTAATATTAACCATATTAGTGAGCCGCCACCGAATCCACAGCCTCCGCCGCCGAATCCTCCACAGCCACCACCAAAGCCACCACCAAAGTTGCCGTTATTACAACATCTATTACAATTGCATCTTGGTCTACATGGTCTACAGCAGCTGTTACAACAAGATCTTCTTGACATGTTTATCAACTCCTACTCTTTCGTATATTATAATATATTCATTAAGATTCATTTATGTTCTTTTTTATATTTTTTATTTCTTTCTATACTTATTTACGAGTATTTTATTTAAGATTACTTTGTGGTATTATATAAAAAAGGAGGTTTTCTTATGGAAAAAAGAAATAGACTTGTTGCACCTAGGAATGTTGTAAATACTAAAATGCTTTACAGCTTTTATATACTAAAAGAATTAGCAAAAGGAAATGTTATATTTGGAAATAGAGTGTTAGAGGAATTTAAAGATAAATTTCAAGCTTCCGCTTTACCGTTTCCTGTATCTTCAAGTACAATATACGAAACACTTTATGATTTAGAGATTAAAGGTTATGTTAAAAGCACTTGGTCAGGTGATGAATTTTTAAATAAAAGAAGTAAAAAGATTTATACTATTACCGATAGTGGTCTTGAATATTATAAAATTCACATTTCTGACTATATTGATAATTTAAATAAAACAAAATCTACTTTAGATATGATGATTTCTATGTTAAGAAAATAAAGTAAAATTAGGTAACTTTTTATCTTTTATTAATATATTATAATAACTATATTAATTTTAGGAGCTTATTTATGACTAAAGACCTATTTTACAAATTTGATAACTTAAATTTTATAGAAGACTTAGAAGTTTTTACTACTTCTTTTACAGTTGATGGAGATAACCTTATTTTAAATTTAGTAAACATAGATTTTATAAAAAAAAGTAATTTCAAGATTATTTTTGAAAATATAAAAAATAGAAATCTAATAGTATGTAATTATATTATTAATAATAAAGATTTAATTATTGATTTAACTAATATAAAACTTTTATCTAATGATTACGAATATAGATTTTATTTAGTAAATGCTGAAAATAATTATATGAATATTTGTTGCCCTAAATTTAAAAAGCTATCTCTTCATACTCCTCCTATAACAGATAATAATTCTTACAAATATAAATGGTTTATACGAGTTCTAAAAAATGGAGAGTTTAGAATATCTACAGTTTCTATTTTTGATAGTTATTATGATGTGATTTTATAAAAAACTTAGGAATCCCTAAGTTTTTTATATTAATTTATGTTAACTTATTCCACTCATTTACTTGTTTTCTTACTTCAGTTATTAAATTTTTCAAATTATCTGTTTCTATTTCAGTAATTTCATTTATAGTATTATTTTTAATTACCTGCCTATATCTAACAACTTTATTAGATTCTTTATCGAAAATTTCTACTATTTTTTCTTTTTGAATATCCATATTTCTTCTCCTTTAAATAAATTAAAGAATATATCAATCTTTTAATATAGCATTTACTTCATCCAATTCATTTTTATAAGAATATGCTATTTTATTATCTATTATTTTATTGTCATTAAATAAATATGCTATAAAATAAGTTTCATAATTTAATATATCCTTAATTATATAAATTACTAAAATCTCTTTTTTTATACATAAACCTGATTTTATTATAATATTATTAAGATATTCTATCCTTTTTACTGATGAAGTTTCAATTATTTCTATAAAAAATTTTTCCTCTTTTTTATAATTTAAAATTAATTTTTCTATTTCATTTATATCTTTTAACAAATCATTTTCTCTATTTATTGTAAGTATTTTTTGATTATTATCTTTATAAAGATTCACTTCAATTATCATTTCTTCATTTTTTTTATTTGTTATGTCAAAGCCTAAAATCTGACCTAAGATAATAAAATACTTCATTTCTTTATTATTTATATCTTCTATTAAATCTCCTATCTTGATATCAAAATTAATATAATTCTTTATAAATCCTTTGAAAATATTTATTAATGTAAACTCTTTCATATTATCACCTTTATTACTCTATATATTTCAATTAATAACTTATTTAATAACTAACCTTGTAAAGTTAAATAATTGATAATCTTATGTTTTTATTTTAGAATTGAAATCATATATATTACTTTTTTATATAAGTTGATAAAATCTTACTCTTACTTAAATATTAAACCTATATTATAACTTATATAATATATTCATTTTAGCATATTCTTTATAAATTTATATACTTACTCTATGGAAAAAAGACTATATTCTTAATTTCCATAGAGAATATAGCCCTTTTATTTTACCCATTTTTTTATTTTATACAAGTTTTTGTTTAAATACATCCTTTAAATTAAGTTTTTCTATTTTATTTTTTATTTCTTTTTTATCAACAGTATATAGGCCTAATTCCTTCATACGGTTAAAATATATTGATCCTGCAAAGGTATATCTATCCTTTCTTCCTTCTCTCGTGTTAGCTCTCTCATTAGCAAAGGTAATAATATCACCAATAGCTATTGATGCAGGTAATATTAATAAATTCATTCCAAGTGCTGATCTAACAGCATTGTGTCCAGCAAGACTTCCTGTTACTATTGCCTCAGTGTGCCCAACAAATAAGCCACTCTTTTCTCCAGCACAGAAAAGGTTTGTTACCCCATTTACTTTCATATCATTACTTCTAGGTGCTACTGATAAATATCTAATTGAATTCCCTTTACTTCCTGCATATGGATCTACATATTTTGATTTTTCTAGACCTTTTATTTTCCTTAATTTCTTTAAAGGGTAATAGGTAGTCATTAATTTAGCATGTCCTGTATCAAGTAAAATTATATTTTCAGCAAATTCTTTAAGTGCATACTGTTGACATACTTTAGTACTTAACTTATCATAATTAATATCTTCTTTAGGCAATTCTAAAACTACGCATCCCTTTTCATCTAGTTCTTTTACTATTTCCTTTGAAAGGCTTTCCTTTTCAAGTTTACAAGATCCTGAAAATGCTCCTAAAATATCCTCTTCTCTTTCCCCCTGAATATCCGATACTCCGCATCGTTCACTTATACTTAGTCTTGGTCCAAAAGATGGGCATCTTAAGATACACATAGCGCAACCATTTCCATACCTTAAACAATTACCCATAGGCCCTGTTGTTCCTGTGGTTTCTATAAATACGTCTCCCTCTTCATAACTTCCATCGCTTAAATAGATTCCTTCTATTTTATTATTTTCGATTTTTATATCTGTAACTCTGCTTTCTATATATATATTTATACCCATTTTTTCTAAATAGGCATATACATTTCCTTCAATCAAGTTTACATCATATAAAGATGCATTTTTGTGTCCAGGGAACTCTATATTAGTATGTCTAGACGTATTATCTGTTATCTCGATTAAATCTCCAGCACCTAATTCTATTAATTCTTCGGAAGCTGTCCATCTTCCATTATTTCTCATTATCCCTCCGACATTTCCAAGGCCCAACAACAAATCTGTCTTTTCATATAAATGTACTTCTGCACCTGCTTTTTTTGCTGTAATAGCTGCTGCGCAGCCTGACCATCCGCCTCCTACTACTATTACTTTTATCATATAAATCTCCTTCCTTCGAAAACATTTCTTGGCTCAGTTTGTAACTTACATAATCTTTTTACTCTTCTTCCTGAAAATCTTATTGTACAGCTCCCACAAACCCCTTCCCCGCAACACATTTTTGAATTGTTACAGCAAGAAAGTTTTACATGTTCACAATCTATATTCTTTAAATATTCTATTAATTTTACTGAAAGTATATCAGCCCCTGAAATATGAATATAATTTATTCCCTTTTCCTTTATATATTTCTTAATCAATACCTTTGCTTCATCACTTAAATCTCCTTTATCTATAACTATCTCTTCTGTTACCTTAACATCATATTTACTCAAATAATCCTTAACATAGTTATCCTTGTATGGAGATATATCTAATATAATATTAACATTGTTATTATTTAAACTTAATTTTCTTACTATAGGCATCATAGGTGCCATACCTATTCCTCGAGCAATAACTAATACTTCATTATCTTTTTGATTGTTCACATTCTTTATTCCAAAAACTCCATTCCAGTAAGGTCCTCTTATTGTTATTTCTCCATTAACCTCTATTTCTAAAAGCTTTTTAGTTTTTATTCCTCGTATTTCTATCATTATAGAAATAATATTATTTTCAACATCTGACTCCAAAACAGAAATAGGTACATCAAAATATATATTTTCGTTTGTTCTTATAAATACATAGCTTCCTGGTTTAGCTAAATCTATTGCCAACTTATGAGAAACTTCAAATTTAATTAAAAGAAAATCCTTTTCATAAAGTACTTTATCTTTAACTAAACAATTGTAAGTTTTCCTTCCTTCTTTTGCTTTTGAACTATTACTAATAAAATCATGATATATACATACACCATTCCAATTTAAACAGTCACAAAAACAACTTCCTTGTAATTGGGAACATAATATGCACTCATCAGACTCTGCTAGATGACAAGGGCAAAATTCTGTACCTGCATCTATGCAATCTATAATCTCTCTCAAAATTTAATCCTCCATTAAATTCTTACATATTAACAGATTATATTTTTAATTTTATTTTGTTACAAATTAATCAAATAAAAAGGTAGAATTTATCATTCTACCTTTTATAAACATTATTTGTTTAACTCATTCAATATTAACTAAATCTAATCCATTATAAGCATATTTAATTTCTTCTTTCTGTATTATATATCCTAAACCATTTATATAGTTTTCTTCATTAAGGTTTAAATCTTTATTTTTATTAATGTTATTAAAACTTTTAATATAATTAAATATTCTTTCAGTTTCATTCCATCTTTCAAAACAATTTAAGACTACTATTATAATATTTCTTCCTTCGTAATTAACAGAAGAAACTAGACATTTTCCTGCTTGCCCTGTATATCCAGTTTTAACTCCATTAGCTTCTGGGATCTTATAAAGTATTTTATTTATATTTTGATATTCTCTAGTAAAATTATACTTATCTTTACTTATTATTTTTTCTCCGACTATTTCTCTAAAAACTTCACTTTCCATACCTTTTGTAGTAAATAGTGCTAAATCATAAGCTGAAGAATAATGCTTTGTACTATCTAATCCATGAGGAGATTCAAAGTGAGAATCTAAAGCTCCTAAACTTTTTGAATAATCATTCATTATATTTGAAAAGTTTTCAACTGAACCTCCTATTGACTCTGCTAAAGCTATAGCAGCATCATTTCCTGACTTAAACATTAATCCAAATAAAAGTTCTCTTATCGTTATTTCTTCTCCTGCACTATATCCTACTGTAGAACCTCTAATTGAAGATGCATTTTTACTAATAATTACTTTTTCATCTAAACTTCCATAATTTATAGCTACAATTGCAGTCAAAATTTTTGTAGTACTAGCGATAGGTACTATTTCTTTGCCCCTTTGTTCCCATAGTACTTCCTTTGTTTCACTATCATAAGCAATAGCATTTTTAGCATTTACTTTTAAATATTTAGTTTTATCTATAAATTCACTAGAAATATCAATATAATTTTCATCTAAAACTTCATATTCTATTTCTTCTATTTCATCTCCATAAGTTTTAATTGTATATATATTGATAAAAGACGTCAATAATATAAATATACTAATTAAGATATTAATTTTTTTACTTTTCATATAATCACCTTTCAAAATAAATTATATGAGTAGTTTGTTCAAAAATATAAATTTTAAACCTTTATTTCAATATTCAAATTATATTTTTATTAATAACGTTTTCTATAAAAAGGAGATTATAATATTATGAAAGTTATATTTATATTAATTTTTCTTTTATTTCTTCCTATTCCCGTTAAATTAGATCTTTTGTATAAGGAATTTATTGTAAATTTAAAACTTTATAATAAAACAATCATTAATTTTGATTTAAGAAATATTTCAGATTATATAAATATTAAAAATGAATCTAAAGAAAAAAATAAAAAGTTATCTTTTTTTAAAAAATATTTTCAAAAAAAAGAAATAATTTTCAAAAAACTTTTTTTAAAATTAAATTCAAATAAATTCAAACCTTTTATTAAAATAAAAAACACTATAACCTTTGGTATTTCTGATGCATTTATATGTGCTCTTATCTATGGATTACTTTGTAACACTGTTAGTATTATTCAATTGTTTTTTAATTTATTATTTAATATAAAAAATATTTCTTTATCAATAAACCCTAAATTTAATACAAACTATTTATTATTTAACATTAATAGTATATTTTACATTAGTTTTGCAAATATTATATATATGATATTTTTATTATTTAACTGTTTGAAAAATAAGGAGGAAATTATAAATGAATGAACATCCTATAGATAATTTAATGAAAAGCACTATGGAAAATCTTAAAGATATGATAGACGTGAATACTGTAATTGGAGATACCATAGAAACTGCTGATGGAACATCTATAGTTCCTATCTCTAAGGTTAGCTTTGGTTTTGCCTCAGGTGGAAGCGAGTTTGGAAATACTAGTAAGATTCTAGAAAATAATGTTTCTAAACATCCTTTTGGAGGTGGTTCTGGTGCTGGTGTAACAGTGAAACCTGTTGCTTTTTTAGTGCTACGTAATGATACAATCCGTCTTTTACCTGTAGATCAAGATAATACTTATGATAGAATAGTAGATTCTATTCCTCAAGTATTAGATACTTTAAAAGGTCTTTTTAATAAGCCTTCAACAAATCCAAAAGATAATAATTTGAATAATTATGACAATTTAGATTCATCATCAAATAATATCATATAAAGATCAATAAAAATATCGGATAATAAATTTTTATTATCCGATATTAATTAACTTTTATTTAATAAATAAGCTTTCATTTAAAATATCTTTAATATTTTCTGTTTCTTCTTCATCATTTTCATTATAAAAATCTAAAGAAGGTAATTCTTTTAATTCCTTTAATCCAAATTGTCTTAAAAACTCCTCTGTAGTTCCATATAGTATTGGTCTTCCTGGTACGTCAAGCCTACCTACCTCTTTAATTAAATCTCTTTCAATAAGTTTTTGAATAGCACTATCAGATTTAACTCCTCTTATTTCGTCTATATCTATTCTAGTTATAGGTTGTTTATAGGCTACTATAGCAAGACTTTCTAAGGATGCTTGAGATAAGGATTGTCTTTTATTCTTTTTTAATAACTTTTGAATATAATTACTATTGTCTGCCTTACTCACAAGTTGATATTCATTATTTATTAAAATTAATTTTATTCCTCTTTCTTCATGTGATTCATATTCACTTATCATTTCATTTAATATATTTACTATTAAATTTATATCTACATTTAAGGTATTATAAAAATCTTTTATTGTCAAAGGGTTACCACTTACAAATAATAATGCTTCTATCGCTGATTTTATTTTAGTATTTGATGAAACTTCTTCAATTTCAACTTGCTTAATTTTAAAATTATTCATCAGAATTTCTCCTTTTAATTAAGATTTCACTAAAATTATTATCTTGAAAAGCTTGTACCATCTTTAATTTTATAAGCTCTAATAAAGCTAAAAAGGTAACAATTGACTCTAACTTGCTTTCATTACATTTAATGATATCTTCAAATTTAATTACTTTATTATTTCTTAACTCTTTAAATAATTCCTCCATCTTATCTTCTACTTTATATTTATCTAAAAATATTCTCTTTTCTATTAATGTGTTTTTATTTTGTTTGGAGCTATAGTTTTCCATCAAGTTATTATATATATTATATAGTTCTATTAAAGTTGTATTCTTTAGTACATACTCACTTTTAATATTATCTTTTTCTGCTTCAATAATTTCTGGTTTTTTAGTATATATTCCTCCTGAATCTATATATTTTTCTTTTAAATATATAGATACATTTTTAATTTTCTTATACTCTATTAATCTATCCAGTAATCTTTTTTCTATATCTTCTTCATTATCCTCAACTATTTTAATTTTTGGTAATAGTTTTTTTGATTTTATTTCTATTAATGTTGCTGCAATTACAATAAATTCTGAAGTAACTTCCAAATCCATAGTTTTCATTTGATTTAGATAGTCTAAATATTGAGATGTGATTTCATAAATTTCAATATTATATATATCCATTTCATGTTTTTTTATTAAATGAAGTAAAAGATCAAAAGGTCCTTCAAAATCCGCAATTTTTATATTTGGCATATTCAAAACTATCACCTCCAATTTTATCTTATATATACTAAACTCAACTTCTATAATATCAATTCTACTCTAAAATAACAACTTTTTATAAAAAAATAAGGAGATACTTACGTATCTCCTTATCGTACTATATACCTTTTCTAAACATATTTTTCATATTAAACTTGAAGTTTTCAAATATTCCTCCAACTTTTATATCCCTATCTGAATATAAGTCAACTTCTCCTATTTTTTCTTCTCCTATATAGACTTCGCATTTTCCAATAATATCCCCAGCTTTATATTCTTTTTTGACTTCATCAATTACTATTCTATTTTCAAGTTCTTCATTACTTCCTTTCGGTACAATAGCAATTAAGTCTTCCTTTGCCTTAGCTATTAGGAATCTATCTGTTTGTTTACTTAAATAAATTGTTTCTACATCACTATCTTTTTCAAATATTTTTCTTCCTTCATATTTTGAAAAACCATAATTCATTAGCATACTCGCGTCTCTGTTTCTTACTTTATAAGTTGGAGCTCCCATTATTACGCTTAACATTCTTGCTCCGTTTCTTACAGCAGTTGCAGATATACAGTATTTTGCTTCTTGTGTAAATCCTGTTTTTAAGCCATCACAACCTTCAAAAAACCTTACTAACTTATTATGATTTACAAGTTCAATTGGAGCCATTCTACCTTCAGATATAGTCTCCATATATGTACCTGTATATTTTAATATTACTTGATGTTTTAAAAGTTCTACAGACATAATTGATATGTCTCTAGCAGTTGATAAATGTCCATCAACTGGTAATCCGTTGCAATTTTTAAATGTTGTATTATTCATTCCAAGTTCTTTAGCTCTACTATTCATCATTGTTACAAAAGATTCCTCTGTACCACCTAAATATTCTGCTAAAGCTACTGCTGCATCATTTCCTGAGGCTATAGCAACTCCTTTTAAAAGCTCTTCAACAGTTCTTATTTCACCTGTATCTAAGAGCATAGTGCTTCCCCCCATTTTTTTAGCGTTTTCACTGCAAGTAACCTTATCATCTAATGATATCTTTCCACTGTCCACAGCCTCCATTGTAAGAAGCATAGTCATTATTTTAGTAACTGAAGCTGGTGCAAACTTTTCATCAATATTTTTTTCAAACAATATCTTTCCACTTGTAGGCTCTATAAGTAATGCAGACTTAGCATCAACTATTATACCTTCCTCAAAATTAAATACTTCATTTGAAATCTCACTGTAGGATTCCTCTTCACCTTCATATAAATCAGCATTAGCAATAACAGGCATTCCTAAAATAATATTCAAACTTAAAAATATAGCAATAAATTTTTTAATTAAATTATTTTTCATTTTATTGCCTCCTTTCAAGTTTATTATTACCAAAAAAAATAAAAATATGATAAAGAAGAAATAAATTCTTTATCATATTTTATTAATTATTTTACAATGTCATATATTAAAGGTATATCTTTATTAAGAGCTTCAGATATTTCAATATTCTCTATAATATCTTTTTTAGCTTTTTCTATATTATTCTCATCATTACTATGAATATAAGCTAAAACTTCTCCAACTTTAACTTTATCTCCACGCTTTTTATTTAATACTATTCCTACTGCTAAATCAATAATACTTTCCTTAGTTTCTCTTCCAGCACCAAGTTCCATAGCTATTAATCCGAACTTTTCAGCATGAATCTTATTTACTATTCCAGTTTCTACTGACTTAACTTCAACTATATACTTAGCCTTTGGAAGTTTACCTAATTCATCAATGTAACTTTCATCTCCACCTTGTGCTTTAATAAACTCCTTTAGTTTAGATAATCCTTTACCATTTTTTATATTCTCTTCTAATAGTTGTTTTCCTTCTTCAAAGGTTTCTGCCTTTTTAGCACATATTAGCATATAGCTTCCTAATGTTAAAGTCAATTCCAATAAATCTTTAGGTCCATTTCCCTTTAATAATTCTATAGCTTCTCTTACTTCTAAGGCATTACCTATAGCATATCCTAAAGGTTGATCCATATCTGAAATAACGCCAATTGTTTGTCTTCCAACAGATTTACCTATCTCAACCATCTCTGTGGCTAATTCTTTTGCAGCCTCAGGAGTCTTCATAAAAGCTCCATCTCCAACTTTTACATCAAGTACTATCGCATCAGATCCAGATGCTATTTTTTTACTCATTATACTAGAAGCTATTAAAGACATATTATCAACAGTTGCTGTTACATCTCTTAATGCATAAAGTTTTTTATCTGCTGGTGTAATATTTCCTGTTTGACCAGTAATTGCGATTCCAATAGTATTAGAATTATTAATAAATTGTTCTTCTGTAAGTTCTACTGAAAAACCATCAAAAGTTTCTAATTTATCTATTGTTCCTCCAGTATGGCCAAGGCCTCTTCCTGACATTTTTGAAACTGGAGCTCCAACTGAAGCTACAAGAGGTGTTAAACAAATACTTGTTTTATCACCAACTCCACCAGTAGAATGTTTATCAACTTTAATTCCTTCTATTGAAGATAAGTCGATAGTATCTCCTGAATTAACCATTGCCATAGTTAAAGAAGCTGTTTCTTTCTTATTCATTTTATTAAAAAATATTGCCATTAAAAGCGCTGATACTTGATAATCTGGAATCTCATTTTTTGTAAACCCATCTACAAAAAACTTTATTTCCTCATCACTTAGCTCTATACCTTTTCTTTTTTTTACAATAATATCATACATTCTCATTAGAGTTATGCCTCCTACTTTATTATCTTCTCAATAAAACTACTTCCATCTATCTCATTTTCTATATTAAAATAATCTAGAATAGACTTACCTATATCTGTAAAGCTATTTCTTATACCAATATTTATTGGTTTAATATTTTTCCCATATATAAGCATTGGAATATATTCTCTTGAGTGATCAGTACTTTCTGTTGTCGGATCACAACCATGATCTGCTGTTAACATTAGAATATCTTCATCCTTCATTTTTTCAAAGAATTCAGGTAATCTTTTATCTAATTCTTCAATAGCATTTCCATAACCTTTTGGATCATTTCTATGACCAAATAACATATCGAAATCTACAAGATTTGTAAATATTAATCCTTCTTTAACTTCATCCATATATTTTAATGTTTGATCTACACCATCCATATTGTTTTTTATATGAATTGCTTTTGTCACACCTTTATGATTGTAAATATCTTCAATTTTTCCAACACAAGCTACTTCCTTGCCATCTTCTTTTAGGTATTCTAACATTGTCTTTGAAAATGGGTCTAAAGCATAATCTCTTCTGTTAGATGTTCTTGTATATTTGCCATTACTTCCTTCAAAAGGTCTTGCTATAACTCTTCCTACTATATTTTCTCCAACTAGCATTTCCCTAGCTATTTCACACATTTTATATAACTCATCTAAAGGAATTATCCCTTCGTGAGCTGCAATTTGGAAAACACTATCTGCTGAAGTGTATATTATTGGATACCCGGTTTTAACATGTTCATCTCCAAGTCTTTCAATTATTTCAGTACCAGATGCAACACAATTTCCAAGTATTCCTTTTTTATTTACCTTTTCTAAGAATTCATTTATTATATTATCAGAAAATCCGTTTGGATAAGTGTTTAATGGAGTATCTAATATTACTCCTCCGATTTCCCAATGACCTGTAACTGTATCTTTTCCCTTTGATCTTTCAGCTAGTTTTCCATAAGCTCCAATTGGATTTTCTATCTTATTAAGGTATTTAACACCTTCAATATTACCAAATCCTAAATTTTCAAGGTTATCAATTTTCAAACCTCCACATGCTTTATATGTGTTATCTAGCGTATGACTTCCTATATCTCCGTATAAATCAGCATCTGGTAATTCTCCAACACCTAAGCTGTCCATTACAACTAAAATCGTTCTCTTCATTATAATCTACTCCTTTCAATTAAAAAATAGATAAATTATCTATTCTATATTATATTATATTATGCTCTAGGATGGGAGTTTTTATATACAATATTTATTTTATCATTGTTTATTATTTCATAATAAGTATCCATATAAGTTAATACTTGATTTCCTAAAAGCTTTTGTACAGCTCTAACATTTGCACCATTTTCTAAAAGATGTACTGCAAATGAATGTCTAAAAGTATTCAAATTTACATCTTTCTTTATTCCTGCTCTACTTGAATATTCTTTAACTATTCTCCAAACACCTTGTCTTGTAAGTTGATTTCCATTTAAATTCACAAAAAGATTATCAACTCCTGCTGATGCAATTAAATCTCTAATTTCCAAATATTCATTTATTGCTTTTGTTGCACTTCTGCCAACTGGAATTAATCTCTCATAATTTTTATTATCATAGCATTTAACAAAGCTAAGCTCTAAATTAATATGTTCAACCTTAACTCCAATTATTTCAGACACCTTCATACCTGTAGCGTACATAAGTTCAAGTAAGGCAGTATCCCTTATTCCTTTATTGCAATCTTTATCAACAATCCTTATAATCCTATCAACTTCATCTACTGTTAATATCTGAGGTAATTTCTTTGTAGTTGATGTATTTTTATAATATATCTTTGGTATTTCATTAACTACTGATTGATCTTTAAGATAATTATAAAAACTTCTTAGGCTAATAATTATTCTATTTATAGATCTTTCTGATTTTCCTTCACTTAGTAAATATTGAATGTATCCCGTAACAGAAATATTATCTGTTGAGTTAATATTCATACTTTTGCTATTTAAATATTTAACATATAAATTTACATCTGTTACATAGGCATAAACAGTATTCTCGCTTTTCTGACTATTTAGTAAAGCTTGCTTATAATCGTTAACAATTTCTTTCATATTTCTCCCCTATCCTAATATATTATTAATTCGACAAGAAAATTATTATTCCTTCTTTATTTTCATTAGATTAGGTTAATTTATAAACTTTAGTTATCACAAGTTTCATAAGCCCAGGACTTATATAACATTCAACTATAATACCAATTAAGAATAATATTAAAAAGAATCCATACTTTATTATAATGCTTTCTTTTTTAAATTTATAATTAGCTACTGACTTAAATATTTTAGACTTTAGTTTACTAGAAGACATCTCTAGAGATACAATACTTATTCCTAAAAAAAATGGTATATAGAATATATTTTGTGGAATTATTGATGCTAATGCCACATATATACCCCTTCCCTCAAATGTTGTTATTAAAAAGCTAAAGGTGTACCCTAAGGTAAATCCTTTTATTAAATCAATAATTAAAACAATAGGCCATCCAAAAGCAGTAAATCCAAGCAATATTATAATTAATATTATAAATATGTTACTTTTTATAATCTTTATTAGTAGTTCACCACTTTTTAAGTCTTTAATATCTAAGCTTTTTATAAATTCTGTAAAATAGTTAGATAAATCATTTGCATTTACTTTATCCATATATTTTATGGTGTATGAACCCAGTAATATACCTATAAAGAAAAATGATAGTACAAGTAAATAAAAAATTTTATTTTCTCTTAAATTAGAATTTAGCTTTTGGATTATGTTCATTTTACTCCCCCTCATAATAGCTATAGAACATAATATGATTTAAACCTTATGATTATTCATAATTGAATATATGTAAAACCATTTTATTAAAAAAAAGCGAACATATAATAGTTTGCTTATTCCGTCGCAATGCTCCAAGTCATCGCAAACCATTATATGTTCACCATTAACTGAAGGGTAAAATTATAAAAAAAAGATATATTTAAATAAAAATATATCTTTTTAAAATTATAAATATGAGAACATAGCTACTGTTTTTGTATCTATTATTTCTCCTTTTTTAACCATTTCTTTAACTTCCTTTAATTTATAAATTTTAACCTTAGTAAATTCATCTTCATCTTCATGTTTTTCTCCCTTTACTAAACTTGTGGCTTTGTATAAATAAATTATCTCATCACAAAAACCTGGTGCTGTTGCAATTTTTCCTAAATACTCTATATTATTTGCTTTATAACCTGTTTCCTCTTCAAGTTCTCTTAACGCACATTTCTTGGAATCTTCTTTATTTTCTAATTTACCTGCAGGTATTTCTAAAAGGTTTCTATTTAAAGGTAACCTAAATTGTTCTACTAAAATTATATTTTCTTCATCTAAAAAAGCCACGATAGCTGCAGCTCCTGGATGCATAATTACATCTCTACTATGGTTTTTCCCATCTGGTAATTTTACATCTACATTATAAAGATCTAAAAAGTCTCCCCTATAGATCAATTTTTTATTTATTATAACTTCTTGTAAATTTTCCATGTAATCTCCTCCTTTAATATTAACTACCTTAATTATAATCTTTCTGTTACAGAAGGAAATACATATTAATTAAATTTTTAATACTTATTATTTATATATAAAAAGACACATTCTAAATTTTGCTTTTCTTAAGCAATAAATAGAATATGTCCTTTAAAATACTTTTACACAATTAAATTATTTATTAAGATACTTTATTCTTAAGTCTTAATTTATCAGCTATAATTGCTATAAACTCCGAATTAGTTGGTTTTCCTTTTCCATTATCTACAGTATAACCAAATAGTCTGTTAATAGCCTCTATTTGACCTCTACCCCATGCAACTTCAATAGCATGTCTTATAACTCTTTCAACTCTGGAAGCAGTTGTATTGTACTTTTTAGCTATATTAGGATATAGCTCTTTAGTTACTGCTGATAGTAATTCCATATCGTTAATTACCATAGTAATTGCTTCTCTTAAGTACATATAACCTTTAATATGGGCTGGAACTCCTATTTCATGAATTATACTTGTTATTTCTGTTTCTAAATCTAAATGTTCTTTTTGATATGGTCTTGATTCATTTTGTGTTGAAAATGATTGTCTTCTTATAGGTTCTTGAGTATTTCCACTAAACATTTCTCTTATTCTTTTTGTGAAAATATCCATATCGAAAGGCTTTACTACATAATAATCTGCACCTAACGTAATTGCTTTTTGAGTTATTTTGTCTTGTCCTACGGCTGAAAGAACTATTATCCTAGGCATTTTTTCAATTTCAATGGAATTTAATCTTTCTAATACACCAAGACCATCTAAGTGAGGCATAATTATATCTAGTATTACTAAATCAGGTTTTTTTTCTTCAATTAATACCAAAGCTTCTCTTCCATCCTTAGCAACTCCTGTTACTACTATGTCTCTTTGGCTCAGCAAGTAATCGTTTAATATACTGCAAAACTCTTTGTTATCATCAGCAATTAATACTGATATTTTTGAATTCTCCATTTTTCTCCCCCATTATCCAATTAATTTTTAATAATACAATTAATCTCCATTACTATTTAAAATCTCATCTATTACCTTTGTTAATAGACATAACTTTTAAAACAATTTATTTAAAACCAATTTTATTTCATTATATCACAATATTTTATTATTAAATAGTCTTTTTACATTTTTTTCTAAATTTATTATAATTTTATTTTATTTTATTTAACCTTATATTTCTATATAACAGAATATATAATATTTTTTATAAAATATAAATACTTTTCTTAATTACTTATATTTATTGTATGCAGAAAAAGAAGGTCAATTATACTCTCTTATTCTATAATATCAGCATCCTTTAACATCCATTCTATATATATACCATAACCTACATCTGGTTTATTTATTAAAACATGAGTTACTGCCCCTATTATTTTATCATCTTGTATTATTGGGCTACCACTCATTCCTTGTACTATTCCGCCAGTTTTCTCTAATAGCTCTTTATCTGTAATCTTTATAACCATGCTTTTAGGACCTGGTTCCTCTTGTTCTAGTATTTTTACAATCTCAATGTCATAAAATCTTGGTTCTCCTTCGTCTATAGTTGTAATTATTTGAGCATATCCTTCTTTTATCTCATTTCTAAAACCAACTTTCATAGGTTTTATATCTTTTTCTTGAAAAGAAGATGTTAGATTACCGAAAATACCTGATTCTGTATTTTTATAAATCTTTGCTATACTATCTTTTTCGTTTATAAAAAGTCCCTTTAATTCACCTGGAATTCCTCTTTCTCCTTTTCTAATACTTATTATTGTGGAATTTAATAGATCTCCATTTTTTATTATAAATGGCCTATTTGTATCTCCATCTGTTATTGGATGACCTAACGCACCAAATATTTTATTATTTTCATCATAAAATGTTAATGTTCCTATTCCAGCAGTTGAATCTCTTACCCATAGCCCAAGTTTATATTCATCTTTTTCTATTTCCATATTAATTTCTTTTTTATGTATTGTTTCATTTCTAAGAAACTCTATATTTATCTTTTTATTATTAATATTTTTAACCTTTTTTGCAAGATCTCTAGAATCTTCAATTTCTTCTCCATTTATCTTTACTATAACATCCCCAAGTTCTATTCCAGAAGTCCTTGCTGGGCTTTCTATTGAGCCTTCTTCTGAGTCTATTTCTGAATGACCAACTACTAGTACTCCTTTAGTTGATAATTTTATTCCAACTGTATTTCCTCCTGGAAATATTTCCAAATCATCAATTTTTGAAACAGGTATAGATTTTAGTGGTATTAATCCCAATAGTTTTATTTGAATCTTATCTGTACCAAGCCTACTTCCTTTAAGTAAATTACTTCTTGATATATTAAGGTTAGTACTGGAAGAATGCTCATTTAGATATATTCTATTTGGAATTTTACTTAGGCTTATAAATATAATTACACTTAAAATGAATATCGGACAAACTATTAAACTTAAATACTTTATATTTTTTTTCATTATTTTTCCCCTTTATAAATATTAATTATAATTTGTAAATTCCATATAGTTAAAGTTCTGTTTAAAATAAAAAAAATAAAACCCTAGATAATTTCTATGGTTTTATTATTAACAAATTCTTATTTAGTTATGTATTTAAGTGCTTTTTTATTTCTTCTTTTTTTAAGTCTGCAAAAGTTACCATTTCTGATGAATTTTTTAAAGTAACTTCACTAATTTCATCTCCTGTAGTCATTTTAGCAATTTCTTTAATTTTTTCATTTATATCTAAAGTCTTAATTTCAGTAAAGGTTTTATCATTTATAACCTTTTTAGACACAAAATAATGACAATCTGATAAAGCTGCTATTTGAGGTAAATGAGTTATACATAAAACTTGATGATCTACTGAAACTTCGTACATTTTTTCTCCAACCCTTTTTGCTATCATTCCACTAATCCCTGTATCAATTTCATCAAATATTAAGGTAGGTATTTTATCTTTATCAATAAATACACATTTTAAAGCTAACATTATTCTGGAAAGCTCTCCTCCTGATAAAACCTTTTCTAAAGGTTTTAACGGCTCTCCTGGATTAGTTGATATCATAAAAGATACATCATCATATCCTCTGCTATTAAATTCTTGTGATTCTTGTATTTGTATTTTTATTTTTGATTTTTCCATACCTATATATGAAAGTTCATATTTTATTTTTTCTTCTAATATAGGGGCATTTTCTATTCTTATATTATGAATAACTTCTGAAATTCCTTTCATTTTTTCTTCTAATGTCTTTTTATCAATATTTAATTGTTTTATTATTTCTTCAGAGTTGGTTAATTCCTCCTGCTGTTTTCTTAAATCTTCTAAGTTTAAAAGAATTAACTCAATAGATCCACCATATTTTTTCTTATATAAACCAATTTCATAAATCCTTGAATTTATTTTTTCTAATTCAAATTCATCGTAATATATATCAGATGATATATCTCTAATATCTCTTGATACGTCTTCAATAAGATATAAAGCTTCTTCAATCCTCTCTTTTTTTTCTTTTATTTTCTCAATATGAGTTTCTACAGAAAGAAGTTCATTTATAACTTTAGATAATCCATCTATTACTGATATCCCTTCTTTTGAATCTTCTAAAATAGAATAACTTTTACCAAGTGCCATAGAAATTTTTTCCGCATTTGATAAAATATTAAATTCCTCAATAAGATTTTCTTCTTCACCTATCTTTAAGTTAGCCTTTTCTATATCTTCAATTTGAAACTTTACATAGTCTAAAAGTTTTTCTTTATCTGAAGATCCTTTAATTTCTTTTAATTTAGCTAAAGTATTATTATATTCATCTTTTACTCTAATAAAATTATTTAAATGAATATACAGTTTATCTCCTATAAAATCATCCAAATAATAAACATGAGAAGATTTATTTAATAAACTTTGATTTTGATGTTGACCATGAATATCAAGCAACTTTTCTCTTATCCTTTTTAAATAAGATATAACCACAGCTTTTCCATTAACTTTAATTATACTTTTCCCTGATATTGTAGTTTCTCTGGATATAATTATTATATCTTCTCCTTCAATATCCATTTCTTTAAGTATTTCATAGATTTTTTCATTCTCTACAGAAAAAATTGCTTCAACATAAGTTTTATTTTCCCCATATCTAATTAAATCTTTTGAAAACTTTCCACCTAAAACATAGTCAATAGTATCAATTAATATTGACTTACCTGCTCCTGTTTCTCCTGATAAGATATTAAATCCTTTTCCAAACTCTACTGAAAGTTCTTGAATTAATGCAAAATTTTTAATATTTAATTGTAATAACATATCATCACCTATTATTTATATAATCATTTTTCTTACTTTATCAACTAATTCTTCTGCTTTATCTGATGTTCTAACTAAAATAAAAATAGTATTATCTCCTGCAATAGTACCCGCTACCTCTGTATCAAATAAAGTATCAATGGCTTCTGCTACAGCCATTGCAGAACCTGTTAAGGTCTTTACGACAACAAATTTATCTACATTTTCTACTGAAACTGAAGCATTTATTAAAATACTTGCTAGTTTTGTATTTATATCGTTAGATTCTTTACTTGGTGCAACATATTTATATTTTCCGCTAATACTTTGCATCTTAACTAATTTAAGTATTTTAATATCTCTTGATACTGTAGCTTGAGTAACATCAAAATCTGCCTTTTTAAGTTCTTCTGCAAGCTCTTCTTGAGTTTCAATATCTATTTCATTTATTATTTGTAGTATTTTATTATGCCTTTTTGATTTCAAATTAATCACCTTCACACTCTTTCCAATTATTTAATATTTTAGACCTTAATACTTTAAAATAATCATAATCGTCAAATAATACTATTTTAGCATATTCTTTAGCTTTTCTTATTCTAATTAAAGTTTTATCAAGTATCTTTATTGCTGTTTGCCCATCGAAGGTTATATATAATTCTTCTTCACCATTTTCTGCTTTTATCTCAATCTCACTTGTGCTATTTAAAACTATTGGTTGCATTCCTTTAGTGTGAGAACATATAGGAGTTAATGTAATAACATCTACATCAGGATATATAAATGGTCCTCCTGCTGAAAACGAATAAGCTGTAGAACCTGTTGGGGTTGCTATTATTAATCCATCACCTTTAAATGTATAATATATTTTACCATCTATATATACCTGATATTTTATCATTCTTGATAAAGTTCCTCTTGCAATAACGATATCATTTAATGCTAAAGCTTCATTTTTTTCTTTATTTAAAGGTAACTCGCAATTAAGTAACATTCTTTTTTGAGATATATAGTTACCTTCACTTAACTTTTTAAAAGCTTTGTCTATTTCTGATATCTCTATACTTGAAATAAAGCCTAAATTCCCTATATTTATACCTAGTATTGGAACATTTATTTTGCCATTTATGCCTCTTGCCACACTTAAAATAGTTCCATCACCTCCAAGAACTATTATTAAGTCTAGAGAATTCTTAAATTTAAAATCTATAATTTCATAACTATTCAATATTATTATTTCGACCTCATGAAAATACTCTTTAAGTTTTTCTTCTACATTCATAGCTATCTTGTTATCTTTATCTTTTGAGGGATTCTTAGCTATGGCAATTCTTTTCATAAATATGCCCCCTTTTTTAATTAAATAAAAGTTTACTATTTAAAATTACATATAAGACTCCAAGAAAATCCTGAAGTCTTATTTTTTTATTTTATATAAAATTATAATAATTTATCTGTGGATAAATTATTATAATTTCATCCTTCAGTTAATACTAAACATATAATGGCTTTCAATGACTTGGATCGTAGCTAGGTATAAGCAAACTATTATATGTCTACCTTTTTATCTATAAAAGATTATGAGATTCATTTACTATATTATCAATATCATTAATTTCAAAGTCTGTTTCTCTATTAATATCCTTTGTAAAGTAAATAAGGTATTCTATATTACCTTCTGGTCCTTTAATTGGAGAATATCCTATTTTTATTATTTTTAAGTTATCCTTTAACAAAGATTTTGCAATTCCTAAAACTACTTCTTTATGAACTTCAATATCTCTTACTACTCCCTTTTTACCAACCTTTTCTCTTCCTGCTTCAAATTGAGGTTTTATAAGAGCTACAACTTCCCCATTATCCTTAAGTAAGTTTAATGTAGCTGGCATTATTTTTTTTAAAGATATAAATGATACATCTATAGATGCAAAATCTATCTTTTCGCCTAGGTCCTCTGGAGTTACATATCTTATATTAGTTCTCTCCATGCATACAACTCTAGGGTCTGTTCTTAATTTCCAAGCAAATTGTCCATAACCTACATCTATTGAAAATACCTTTTTCGCATTATTTTGTAACATGCAATCAGTAAATCCACCTGTAGATGCACCTATATCCATACAAACCTTATTATCTAAATTTAGTCCGAATTCTTTAAGAGCTTTTTCAAGTTTTAATCCACCTCTACTTACATAAGGTATTGGATCACCCTTAAATATTATGTTTGCATCAATATTTACTTTTTCTCCAGCTTTGTCTACTCTAAATCCATCAACAAAAATCTTTCCAGCCATTATACTTGTTTTAGCTCTTTCTCTTGATAATATTATTCCTTTTTCAACTAGTAGTATATCTAATCTTTCTTTTTTCATCTAAATTATATTTCTCCTTTATTTAAGTCCTATAATTGATTCAGCTATTCCTTCTGGATCTAATTTGTTTTCTTTGTATAGTATTTTAACATCGCCATGAGGTATAAATTTATCCTTAAATCCAAGCGCTTTAAATTTATTTTTAAATCCAAGTTCATTAAGTTCCATTAATACATAGCTTCCAAAGCCTCCGTTTATAATATTATCTTCAATTGTTACAATATCATAACCCTTATCTACTAATTCTTTTATAATATCTTTATCTAAAGGCTTTATAAAGTTAGCATTTATTATCATTGGATTAATGTTATGTTCTATCAATATATCCCTTGCTATAATTGAATTTTGTAGCATCTTACCTGAAGTTAAAATTGCGATTTTATTACCTTCATGTATTTTTTCCCACTTCCCATAAATTATTTCTTTTAATGGTTTTAAGTTTACGGCACTACTATCATTTCCTCTTGGATATCTAATAGCTACAGGTCCTTTATGGTTAATTGCCCATTTTAACATAACCTTTAATTCTTCCATTTGCTTAGGGGCAACTACTGTCATATTGGGTATTTGTGAAAAATATGATAAATCAAAAATTCCTTGATGGGTTTCTCCATCTTCACCAACTAATCCAGCTCTATCTATTGCAAATACTACAGGCATATTTTGAATACAAACATCATGGATTAATTGATCAAAGGCTCTTTGCATAAATGTTGAATAAACTGCAAAAACAGGTTTTAACCCTGAACTAGAAAGTCCTGCTGCAAGAGTAGTTCCATGAGCTTCTGCTATTCCTACATCAAAAAACCTTTTAGGGAATTTTTTAGAGAAATCCTTAAGTCCTGTTCCATCAGGCATTGCTGCTGTTATAGCAACTAAGTCCTGATTTTCTTCAGCTAATTCAATCATGGCATCTCCAAATACTTTTGAATAATTAATTCCACCCTTACTTAAGGCTTCCCCACTTTCTAAATCAAAAGGACTTACTCCATGGTATTTATTCGGATTCTTTTCAGCTAAATCATAGCCTTTACCTTTATTGGTAGCTACATGAATTATAACCGGTTCATTCATTTGCTTAGTTTTTTCTAATACTTTCGTCAAGGTATTTATATCATGCCCATCTATTGGTCCAATATATTTTATTCCCATATCTTCAAAAAACATTGAAGGTACAATAAATTGCTTAATTCCGCCTTTAAATCTTGATATATAATTAGCAATTTTCTCTCCTGCTTTATTAGTTTTTAAAGTTGCATTTACATTTGATTTTAATTTGTTGTATTTAGGTTCTAACCTTAAATTGCTTAAATGTTTTGATAAAGCTCCTACATTTTTTGCAATTGACATTTCATTATCATTTAAAATAATAGTAAGTTTAGTCTTATTAAAACCTACATCATTAAGAGCTTCAAGGGCCATTCCTCCTGTTAAGGCTCCATCACCAATAACAGCTATAATTTCTCTTTTTTCTCTTTTTATGTCTCTAGCCCTTGCCATACCTAAAGCTGCTGAGATAGAAGTACTACTATGTCCTGTGTCAAAACTATCATATTTACTTTCTGCTCTTTTAGGAAATCCACTTAAGCCATCATATTTTCTTAAGGTATTAAACTTATCTTTTCTTCCTGTAAGTATTTTATGAATATAGCTTTGATGACCTACGTCCCAAACTATCTTATCTTCTTCTAAATTAAAAGTTTTAAATAAACTAATTGTTAATTCAACTACGCCTAAATTAGAGGCTAAATGTCCACCTGTTTTAGATACACTATTAATTAAAAACTCTCTAATTTCGTCGGCTAAAACTTCAAGTTCAACATTAGAAAGTTTTTTAACCTTTTGTGGCATAGTTATTTCATCTAAAATTTTTCCCATATTCTAACCTTTCTTTCTTTAATTCTCCCTCTCTAATAAGTACAAAGTCATTTCTTTTAAATCCTTAGAATCTACTGAAAGGCTTTCAAGTAAATTTATACATTCCTTAGTTAGTTTTAGACATTCACTTTTACAATATTCTAAACCAAATAAAGATATAAAATTAGACTTTTGTAAATTCTTATCCATTCCAATGTTTTTTCCAAGCTTCTTTACATCACCTATGATATCTAGAATATCATCTTTTATTTGAAATGCTAATCCTAATTTTATTCCATATTCATTTAACTTTTTTAAATCTTCTTTATTTGCCTTTGCAAGAATTCCTCCAGCAACAATAGCTGAACGTATTAATTCTCCTGTTTTCTTACTATGCATATATATTAATTCATCTTTTTCTATCTGTTTTCCTTCGTTTATTATATCAACAACTTGACCGCCTATCATACCTTCTGGACCTGAAGATTTCATTATTTCTTTTGAAGCTAACAAAGCTTCCTTACCACTTTTTATAGAAAAATCCATAAGTAGCATTGCGGCTTCGTTTAAAAGTGTATCTCCTGCTAAAACTGCTATATTTTCTCCGAACTTTTTGTGATTAGTAGGCATTCCACGTCTTAAATCATCATTATCCATAGAAGGTAAATCATCATGAACTAAAGAATATGTGTGTATCATTTCTATTGCTGCTGCCATATCAATTATATCTTCATAGTTATCTTTATAAATATTATAAGTTAATAAAAAAAGAATAGGTCTTATTCTTTTTCCACCTATATTTAAGCTATAACTTGAGGCTTCGTATATAACTTTATTATAACTTCCTTTATCATTAAAATATACATTTAAATAATCATTTATCATATATTTGAATTTATTAATTTTACTCATTACTTAGCTCTACTTCCATATTTTCTTTTATTACCACTAACTTTCCTTCAAGACTATTTAAAGTTTTATAAAGCTTATTTATAAGTTTTACTCCATTCTCATATTCTTTCATAAGTTCTTCTAATGGAAGTTCACTATTTTCCATATTATCTAAAATATTATTTAAATTATTTATTACATCATTATAAGATTCTTTTTTTGCCATCTTATTTCCACTCCTTATTTTAAGGAAATGAATTTCCCTTTAATTTTACCATCACTAAAAATTATTGTTATATCTTCTGTTTTCTTTAAACTTTCTTTTTTAGTTATAGGTTTATCTTCATTATCTACAATAATTGTATAACCTTTTTTAAGTACATTTAAAGGATTATGTGCATCCAATACATCACTAAATGACTTTATTCTCATTTTTTCTTTATTTATTCTATTATTAATAATATTATTTAATCTATCTTGCATATTATCAACTTTTAAATAAGTATTTGAGATTATTATTTCCGGACTATTTAAAGATAGTATTTTTTTATATCTTAAAATATTTTCTCTTTCATAAATAATTCTACTATCTATATTTCTATTTAAAGTATCTTTATAATTTTCTATTTTATTTCTAATTTCACTTTCCAAAGGAACAGCAATTTCCGCTGCCTGAGACGGAGTAGATGCCCTTACATCACTTACAAAGTCTGATATAGTATAATCTACTTCATGACCTACTGCTGAAATAATTGGAAGCTTTGAATTGAAAATCACCTTTGCAAGTTCCTCTTCATTGAAATTCCAAAGTTCTTCAATAGATCCGCCGCCTCTTCCGATTATAATAACATCTACAGTTTTATCTAAATTAAAGTAATTTATGCCTTCAATTATTGTTTTATAAGCTCCTTGCCCCTGAACTAAAGATGGATATAAAATAATATCTACTAAAGAACTTCTTCTTCTAGTTACATTAATAATATCTCTTATTACGGCTCCAGTCTCAGAAGTAACAACACCTATCCTTTTAGTAAACTCTGGTATCTTCTTTTTGTTATCTTCATTAAAATAACCTTCTTTAAGAAGTTTCTCTTTAAGCTTTTCAAATTTAATATGAAGCTTTCCAAGTCCTTCTTTTTGGATTGTATTTATATAAAGTTGAAGGGATCCTGTTCCTTGATATATTGAACATCTACCACTTACTATAACTTCCATACCTTCTTCTATCTTAAAATCCAATTCTAATGTATTACTTTTAAACATAACACAATTTATCTTACTACTTGAATCTTTTAAAGAAAAATATATATGTCCGCTTGTGTGGTATTTTAAATTAGATATTTCACCCTTTATTAATAGGTTATTTAAAATAAAGTCGTTATCTAAAGTTTTTTTAATATAATTATTAAGCTCTGTTACTGTTAAAGTTTTAATCTTCATATCTTATTAAAGCCTCACATGCGTTTTTTATTAATAAAGTAGTTGTAAGAGCTCCAACTCCCCCTGGAACCTTTGTAATCATCTTTACTTTGCCATTAACATTATCAAAATCTACATCTCCCGTTATTTTACCTTCATGAGATGAAGTTCCTACATCTATAATAATTGAATCTGCCTTTACAAAATCCTCTGTTAAAAATTTAGGTTTCCCTATAGCAACAATTATAATATCTCCTTCTTTTGTAATCTTTTTAATGTCTTTAGTTTTCGAATGACATATTGTAACTGTTGCATTTTTCTTTAATAATAGTTGTGCTATAGGTTTTCCAACTATATTGCTTCGTCCTATAACCACAATATTTTTACCTTCTAAATCTACCTTTGATTTTTCAAGTAAAGTGATTATAGAATTGGGAGTGCAAGGAATTATCTCACCTTCCCCTGCAAATATTTTGCCTTGATTAATGTAAGTTAAGCAATCAATATCCTTCTTATCATTTATTCTATTAACAATTTTTCTCTCATCAAACTTTTTGGGAAGTGGAAGTTGCAAAATTATTCCATCTATTTCTTTATCTTTATTCAATAATTCTATTTTTTCTATAAGATCTTCTTCCGAAATTTCTTCTTTTAAAATAATCTTATCAAAATCACAGCCCAAAGAAAGCGCTAGTTTTTCTTGACTATTTATATAATAAATAGAACCTTCATCTTCTCCTACTAATATAGAGGATATTTTAGGAACTTTAAAATTATTCTCTTTTCGTAAAGCTATAAATTCTTTTATTTCTTCTTTTATAACCTTTGCTATTTCTCTTCCATTTATAATTTCACTCATTAAAATACCCCCCTTTATTTCTATATGTTTTTAACTACTTTATCTAATGCACCATTTATAAATGCTACACTTTTTTCATCAGAATACTTTTTAGTTATTTCTATGGCTTCATTAATTGCAACTGCATTAGGTACATCATCACAGTACATAATTTCTGCTAAAGCTAATCTTAATATTGTTAAATTAACTTTTGAAACTCTCTCTATTTTCCATTTGTTTAAAGATTCTTCTATTTTTTCATCTAAAGTATTTAGATTATTACTAACCTTCTCTAATATATTTTTTATGTATTCTAAGTCAATTGTATTTAGTTTCATTTCATAATCTTCAATAAATGTTTCTATTGTTTCCTCAAGTGTGTTTTTGCTTAATGTCATTCCAAATAATAATTCCATTGCTATTTCTCTCGATTTTTTTCTATTCATTTTCTCCTCCTAGGTTTCAGTTAACTATATTATTAACCTTCTGTAACTTTCTAATCAATAAACATACTACAATAAATTTATTTAAATCACAAGGAAAACACCCTCTGAAAAATCAGAGGGTGATATTAATCTTCCTTAATTTCTTCTTTTTCAGTTTTAGGTAAGTAAATGTTTTGAACATTTATATTAACTGCTTCTACTTTTAATCCAGTAATAGCTTCTACAGTCTTCTTAACATTTTCTTGTACTAAACTTACAACTTCCGTTATCTTTACGCCATATTCTACAGCTAAGTTTAAATCTATAATGGCATTTTCCTCATTAAGAGTAACTTTTACATTCTTAGCAACATTTTTCTTTCCTTTTAGTAATTGTGATATGTTATTCCCAGTTTGTTGTAATTCTTCAACGCCTTTTATCTCTCCTGCTGCTATTCCAGCAATTACGCTTACAACTTCGTCTGAAATTTTAACTATGCCTTGATTCTCTTCATAGTTTTTATTTTCCATATAACTACCTCCTAAGTGTTTTATTAAAAACTCCTTTTTTCTTATGATTATTATACCAAACCCGAAAATATATTACAATGAATTATTTTTTAGGTTCAATAATTACATCACTTATACCAGCTACATTTTCAGCAATTTCTTGAATAGTAGAACTATCTGCTTCTGTTAGTTCATTAGCTGTTAATACTATTCTTACTTTATTATCTTCAATTGAGCATAGTACATCTTCAAAACCTTTGTTTTTAACATTAATTTCTATTCTTCCTTCTTGGTCTATTAGCATAGTTTTTTCTATTAATTCGTTATTTGCAAGAGCTTTTTCTTCTTGTGATGTATTAGTATCACTTATTATTTTATTTAACTGTTCCATTGTTGTAGCATTTTTTTGTACCTTTTCGCTTCTTATGTTGTAAAAGAAATCTTGTGTACCTAAAGTTTCCCTTTCATCTTCTGCACCTTGTGTGAATAGTTGTCCTAAGTCTGTAGGATCGTTTAGCCCACTAGAGTTTAGTTTTGATGCTAAAACCCCTACGAAAGCTATAAGAGCCATTAGCGTGAAAATGATTCCAAATTGTTTTTTTGACATTTTAAATTCCCCCCATCTATTTTACATTTTAATTATATGCTAACTTTTCATCGGATATACATTAACTTTATCTATAGATATTCCATATAAATTTGATACTGCTACTTGTATATCATATTTAACTTTACTAGAGTTTGCCCCAGAAGCTACTATCACAACTCCATATACTTCTGGTTTATTTATCTGTAGTATGTAAGGCTCTGTTGAGCTGCCATTATCAGACATTACAACCTTACTTCCTCCAGTTTTTTGATTATTTATTCTTTTACCACCTTGATTATCTGTTTCTTCTGTAACTGCTTCTTGATTTGTGTTTTCTATTGCAGGAACTTTTACTTCTCCACTTTTAAAATGAATCTTTACTTCTACTTGTCCTACATCCTGTATTTTCCCTAGTAAACCTTTTAATTCTTCCATTTCCTTTTCTTCATAACTACTTAATACTTTACTTCTTTCACCCCCAATATCTAAATTGCTTTCAGTTCCATTTACCTTAACACTTTCATTACTTTTTTTTCTACTATTAGAAACAAAACTTATAGCTAATAAAACAAAGGCTAAGATCAGTGCTACACATACGATATTAAGGAATCTTTTATCGTTTATTATATTGCTTATCTCTTTTTTATAATCTTTCTTCCTCATTTTTTCACTCCTTTAATTTATCTTATAAACTTCTATCTTTTCTTTTGTTATCTTAAGATTATCTACTAAAAAGTTAAGTATATCTTCCTCATTTTCTACAGTACCTTCTCCTGACATTACTACCTTACTATCTCCCTTAGTTTTAACAATTATTTTTTCTATAGTTCCTACGCCCTTATCCTTTACTCCTATCTGCACCTTATCTATTCTGTACTCTATATTTTCCATATCTAATTCACAATCTATTTTTGTAATAAATTCATTATCGCCAAAATTTTCTTTTAATAATTTATTGCAATTATCTTGTAGATTTTTAGTAAAAGTTTTTTTCTGAGTATCATTATTATTTTTATTTTCTATTTTTTCTCCACTATCAATTAGCACTAAAGATTTTTCTATCTTTGTAGCTAGATTATCTGAATCTTCAGAAAAAAACTTTATTATTGGAGATATCATTACTGAAATTAGAATTAATCCTAAAATAAAATTTATATACTTTTTCATAGAATTATCCGGTGATATTAACTCTATAGCAGTTATCAACATTATCATGGTAACTAGAGTTATGATATAAGATTTTATATTTTCCATGTATTTAACCTCCTATTATAAATTTTCCTGAGGAAGCCATTATTCCAAGTAATACAAAGAACATTAAACTTACAGATAATACACAAGACATTATAAGTATTAAGGAATCTCCTGCTGATGCTATAGCTGATGTTATCCTTTTATCACTTATAGGTTCTATTAAAGCTGCTGTTAGCTTAAACACTATAGAATTTAGAAAAATTTTTATTACTGGATAAAGCATCATAATTATAATTATAACTAATCCTACTACGCTAATTGCATTTTTAATTATTAAAGAATACCCTGCTACCGAGGCTATAGTATCAGATAAAGCTTTTCCTACAATAGGAATAAAATTATCTACTGCAAATTTCGCTGTTTTTAAAGTAACAGCATCAATTGTAGATGAAGTAATCCCTCTTACAGTTAAAATTCCTATAAAAACTGTTAATAAGATTCCTTGAAGCCAAACTGTTATTTGTTTTGTAGCCTTGCACAAATTACTTATCTTATGTTCCGTAGATATATTATTTGCAAATTGTAATGCAAAACTAATAGTTATTAAAGGTATTATTATATTTTTATATATTCTTGGGATTAATATAGTAGCTCCAAGAATTATAGGATCCATTGTAGCAGCTTGTGCAAATCCACCAATAGAAGTTAGCATAAATACTAAAACTGGTAATATAGCTGCCATAAACTCTGATAACTTATCTATAATATCAATAGCTATATTAATTGATATTATAAAACTTTTTGATAAAATTATTATAAGTAATGAATAACAAGCAAAGAAAGCTATATTACTTATACTTTCATTTGCAAAAGCTCCTTGCAGGTTTTTAATTAAAGAACATATTATAGCAATTACTATTATGCTTATAGATAAGGAAATTGCTGTTTTAACCTCTTTAAATACTAAAGATGTAATAGCCCTTATTATTTTACTTATTGAAAGAGAGCTTTGACCAGACTTTATATATTCTTTTATATATTCCACTGGCTCTAAGTCATTTAATATTTCTACATCAGTTTTCATATTGTTTATATAGTCATACAAATCTTCTATCTTATTATCTACTTCTTCATTTTCAATATCTAATCTATTATCTACAGTTGCTATAGATAAAGCTTCTGGTTTATCTATATTAATAAGTAAACTACTAAACCCTATAATTGTAATTATTATTAATCTTTTAAATACTTTATTCATATATCACCTACAATATTTGCAAAATTGACTGTAATACTGCCATTAATATTGGTATTGCTAAAGATAAAATCAATATCTTAGCTGAAAATTCCACCTTATTTCCTATACTTGAGGCTCCTGCATCTTTACAAATTTCACTACAAAAAGTTGCTAAATAAGCTATTGCAAGAATTTTAACTACAATTCCAATATAAACCATATCAATATTTGCTTTATTTGCTATATCCTTTATAAAATATATGATTTCATTTAGTTTACTTATTACAAGTGAAAATATTATAACTCCTGAAACTAAAGAAATTAATGTAGCTAAATCATTTCTTCTATCTTTAAAAATTAAATAGAGGAATAAAGCTGTAAATGAGAATCCTATTATTTTTATAATATCCATATTGTCACCTATAACATGAACATTGTTTTAATAGTATTAAATAAATCAGCTATAAGTCCTATAACAGTAATTAGTATAATTACAATACCTGCAATATTAGTTATAACTGCAATATCATCCTTGCCACTAGCTTTTAATACTTTGTCAATTACAATAATTAAAACTCCCATAGCCCCCATTTTAAAAATAATACCTACATCCAGCATCTTTTACCTCCTTATTTTAAAAATTATAATAAAAATATTGCAATCATAGCACCAATACAAAAACCTAAACTTCTATACATCTTAATATTCTTTTTAGCTTCCTCTTTAGCATTTAAAGAATTCATTTTCAAATTTTCAAGAACTAAATTAAAAATTTTATCTTGTCCATAAACGCCTGATTCACCTAAAGTTTTTAAAAAGTTTTTTATAATATTGATATCTTCTTCTTTCAAATTAAAAGCTTTCTCGTCTTTTATATATTCTTCTTTAAAAGCTTCAAATACACTTTCTGTATTACCTATTATTAATTTATCAGAAACTGCTGATATAATACTATTTATAGGATTTTCCACCCTTAGAGAAACATATTTTAAAGCATCTGGCAGGGGGGTATTATTATATATAACTTCATTATTTAAAAATAATATAGCTTTTAATATTTCATCTATTTGTTTATTTCTTTTCTTAAAGATTTCACCATAATAAAAACCTAAATAACTGCAACACATCACTATTGTTATTATTGACAATCCTTTAAGCAATTTAAATCCCCCTTCTCATTAACAGAATAAATCTTTTCTATTGTTCCTACTCCATATCTATTGCTTAATACCACAACTCTTTCCAGTATTGAATTTTCTATTAATTCTTTAAAAACCTTTCTATTACATATATCTTCTATGCTGTATCCATGAATAGTAACTAATATATTTACTCCTGAATTAAAAGCCATATTTAAAGCCTCTATGTCTCCTTCTGTCCCAATTTCATCACAAATTATGACTTCTGGTGATAAGCTTCTAATTGCCATAATCATTCCATCTTTCTTAAAACAACTGTCTAATACATCTGTTCTTATTCCAACATCCAATTGAGGTATTCCATTATAGCAAGCTGCAATTTCACTTCTTTCATCAATTACAGAAACCTTTTTACCTTCTAATCCTATATTTTTCACTCCATAAGAAATGTTTCTTGTTATATCTCTTAATATTGTTGTTTTCCCACATTTAGGTGGTGATACAATTAAAGTATTATATACCCTATTTTTCGAAGAAATATATTTCATTAATCCTTCAGAAGAACCTATAACTTCTCTACATATCCGAATGTTAATAGAGGAAATATTTCTTATAG
>JARIDB010000112.1 GCA_029257045.1 Clostridium sp. | reverse complement strand
TAGTCCTGTATTTGTAATGACTGTAGTTGCGATGAAAAATGAACTTGAAAATCCTACAGAAGAAGAGATAATACATTATTTAACTGGAAACTTATGTAGATGTACAGGCTATATGGGTCAGCTAAGAGCAATAAAAACGTATCTGGAGGTAATGTAATTATGAATTTAGTTGGTAAGGGTATTGAAAAGATAGATGGAATTACTATAGCTACAGGAAAGCCAGCTTATACAGAGGATTTGGTTATGAAAAATGCTTTAATAGTAAAGATTCTTAGAAGTCCTCATGCTTTTGCAAAAATTAAATTAATAAATACTACAAGAGCAGAAAAGGTAGAAGGTGTAGAATGTATTCTTACATATAAAGATGTACCAGATACAAGATTTACATTAGCAGGACAATCCTATCCTGAACCTTCTCCTTATGATCATTTAATTTTAGATGAGATAGTTAGATATGTAGGAGACGAAGTAGCAATAATAGCTGCAGTAGATGAAAAAACAGCATTAAAAGCTATGAAACTTATAAAAGTTGAATATGAAGTTTTTGAACCTGTATTAGACTTTGAAAAGGCAGAAGAACATAAGTCAATTGTCCATTCTGAGGAAAATCTTCATTGTAATTTTGATATTGGAATGAATAGAGAAAGAAATATAGTTTGTAATCAAGAATTAGAAATAGGAAATGTAGAAGAAGAATTTGAAAAATGTGATGTTGTAATAGAAGATACTTATTATACACAAGCTCAAGCTCACTGCATGATGGAAACTTATAGAGCTTTTAATTATTTAGACCATATGGGAAGACTTGTAGTTGTAAGTTCAACTCAAATACCTTTTCATGTAAGAAGACATTTAGCAAGGGCTTTAAATATACCATCAAGTAAAATAAGAGTTATTAAGCCAAGAATAGGTGGAGGCTTTGGAGGAAAACAAAGTGCACCAGTAGAAATATACTCAGCTATTGTAACTATAAAAACAGGCAAACCAGCTATAATAGTTTATGATAGAACAGAAACTTTTGAATCTACAACTAGTCGTCATCCTATGAGAATAAAAGTAAGAATGGGAGCAGATAAAGAAGGGCTTATAAAGGCTATAGATATAGAAGCCTTATCAGATACAGGAGCTTATGGAGATCATGCACCAACAGTAATTGGCTTAGTAGGCCATAAAACTTTACCTTTATATAATAAGACAAAGGCTGTTAAATTTACTGGGAAATCAGTTTACACAAATAAAACTCCTTCAGGAGCATTTAGAGGATATGGAGCAACTCAAGGAACCTTTGCAGTAGAATCTTCTGTTAATAAGTTGGCATATAAATTAAATATGACTCCAATAGAAATTAGAGAAAAAAACTTAGCAAAAGAAGGAGAAACTTGTTTAACTCATGGTGATGAAATTCTTGAAAGTTCAGCTTTAGATCAGTGTATAGAAAAAGGTAAAGAAATAATAGGTTGGGATGAAAAATATCCAAGTAGAGAAATAGGAAATAATAAAGTAAGATCTGTTGGTATGGCTGTAACTATGCAAGGATCTGGAATTGCTGGAATAGATACTTCCTCTGCAGAAGTTAGATTAAATGATGATGGTAACTATACTCTTTTAATTGGTTCTACAGATATGGGAACTGGAAGTGATACTATACTTACACAAATGGCAGCAGAAATATTACAAACAAAGGTAGAAAGTTTTATAGTAAATGCAGCTGATACAGATATTTCACCTTATGATCCAGGTTCTTATGCATCTAGTACAACTTATGTTACAGGAATGGCAGTAGTTAAAGCGGCAGAAGACTTAAAAAATAAGATTATAGAAAATGCAGCAAAGTTTATGAAGGTTTCTATTGAAGAAGTAGAGTTTAATGGAGATATTATAAAGACTATTGATGGAAGTAAATCTGTAACATTGAAAAAGTTAGCAGAAACTCTTGTTTTAGGACTTGGAGAGGTTGGAAAACTTCAACTAGTTGGTAATGCAACTCATGGAAATGACATATCTCCATCACCTTTTATGGCAGGATTCGTTGAAATAGAACTAGATAAAGATACAGGAAAATATAAGATAATAGATTATGTATCAGTAGTTGACTGTGGAACAGTTATAAACCCAAAGCTTGCAAGAATTCAAGCTGAAGGTGGAATTGTTCAAGGAATAGGAATGGCTATGTATGAAGATGTAAAATATAGTGAAAGTGGCAGACTTCAAACAAATTCCTTTATGCAATATAGGATTCCTACTAGAAAAGATATAGGAAATATAATAGTAGATTTTAAAGAAAGCTTTGAACCATCAGGACCTTTTGGAGCAAAATCCATAGGAGAGATTGTTGTAAATACACCTCCACCAGCTATTGCAAATGCAATCTTTAATGCTGTAGGAGTAAGGATAAAAAGCTTACCAATAACACCTGAGAAAGTCTTCATGGAAATGAATAAGTAATTATTGAGAATGTAAACCATGAAAAAATAAAGAGCTATGCTTCAGTTAGCTAATAGCTTCGTAAAGAATTTCTAGGCTTAGAATAGCTACTAGACCAAGAGTTTTGGTTAACTCGCTGTGCTCAGACAAACCAACAACTCTAAGGCCTAGTAGCTATTCTTTCACCAATAAATTCTACTTACTCGCTATATGCTAACTTTGCTATATCTCTTTATTTTCTCTTTGCGTTTATATTAATATAAGTGAATTGAGGTGTGGAAGTTTATTTATAATGTTCATTTATTCAACTCTACAAATTGAAATTTGTGTGGCTTTGTTTTTTCAAATTGGATCTACAGACACATATATAAGGTACCATATTGTTTATTCTTTTAATTATTTGCGAGTTTGGGATTACAGCTTTACATATTTTTATTCATTGTGGTTTTCAAAATCTTTGTTAGACGAATCGTTTTTGTCAGTATACCATGCAAAGTTTTGCTCGCCACATTTTTTGCAAATAATGTATGACTTTTGGCTATTGGCTTCACTTTCTGGAATATATGTCGATCCATTGAGAGGTTCGCCACAATAAATACAAGTACCTACATGACTCAATTCAATGGATTTCAGAGCATTTTTTTTAGCTTTGTTTTTTTTACTTATGTGTTTATAAGTAAAGTACCCACCTACAGTAGCAACTAAGCCAATACCTACAGAGATTAAAGCGGTTTTATTAATACCCTTGGTATTGAGCTCTTTGGGAATTAGATTCTTTGGATTCTGCCTTGTAACTATTTTGGTAGCAGCTTTGCCAATGTTCCCAGAAACAAGAGTTGAAGAATTATCAACAACTTTTTCAGGAATATACTTAAAAGTACCGGCTATATAACCGCCATTGGTATGTTGATTACCGAAAAAAGGATGCCCAACAGGAGTACCCATCCAAACTCACCTCCATAAATTTTATTTTAATATTTTCTTCGACCAATCAGATGTACTTCATATGAATAATTATCATAATCGTTCGCAGCAAGGCATTTGAGGAAAATCTCGCGCTTAATATCGACATTCTATTATGACATCTTTTCCGCAGACACCACACACTTGATCCGTTTCAAAAGCGCTATCTATTTTCTCAACATTATCAGACCCAATTGTTATCAGTTCACCTGTATTACAATGACAATATGGGCAAGTATAATCTATGTTAACCATAGCACCTGTTTCATCTTTGATAATAACTTCAAAATTTGTTGCAATAGTTCTTTTTGCCATAATTAGCCCTCCTCAATAAATTTTAATTTAGCTAACTTACAGTAAGATACAACTACTCATTAGTTATATTATACATCCCTCTGGGTAAGTTAATCGTATATTAAAATATATGTAATAGGTATATATACATATGCATAATTTCTTTTATATCATTAAAAGGTATTCTAATTTTAACCTACATATTTTAAGATTACTGTGTAATACGCGTAATTTTCTATTTATGTTTATATTAATATAAGTGAACTTAGGTATGGAAATTTATATTAAAGGAAATAATTCAGAGAAGCTGAATTATGAAATTTATTTATAATGCTCATGTATTCAACCCTACAATTTAGGATTTATAGCACTTTCATATTTTAGCATTCTTTTTTGATAAAGTGACTAATGTTCCTTCCCATACCTACTAATCCTACAAGGAAAATCCAACTCAGTACAGATGGAATAGTTCATTTGAATTGCGAACTAAAAAATACCGTATATTTAAATTAATATGTCTACCTTAAAGGGAGCATATCAATTTAAATAATACAGTATTTTCATTAATTTAATATTTAATTTTATCTACGTAATATATTAATGATTATTCATATCTTTTTTTAAAACCTATAACACTAGTTGCAATAATCATTAATAATATTTCTACTATAAGTGCTGATGTTACTGTCAATATGAAACTAAATAATGTTCCAACTTTATAATTTAACAACCGATATAAATATATACCCACTAATATACCAAAAACAACTGAAATCCCATTTGTTATTCCTTTAATCCTAATTGTTAATTCTGTATTACAGTTACTGCATTTAATACAATGATTTCTATGAAATGCTGATTTTAAAATTTCTCTAAACCCTAACTTAGCCTTACATTCTGGACATACTCTCATAACATAACCTCTATATAAATTATTTAAGTAATGAGTTAATTATAACATATTTTGTAAATACCATACTATTCAATTTTCAAAGACCATATTTTCTTAATTAATTCTCAATATCTACATAATGGTAGTAGGAATTCTATATTATAAGAGTTAAGCCACTATAAATAATTAATTATTTTAGGCACTAATAATATAAGAATAACACCTACAATACTCACTAAAGCAACTTTAACTACATATATTTTTACCTCTTTTGTATTACTATCCATTAGTACACCTATTACTATTCCAAGAAGCATACCTAATCCAGATCCGATAGCTATATTATTAAATAGTACTCCAAATGCTGCTCCAAATGCCAATCCAATTCCAATTCCAAGGCTAAGATAATAATTTTGGTTATCTTTTTTTTCGTTATTATTGCTTTTATCAGACATATTTAATCTCCCTTATTGAACTTAAATCTACGATTGCTCGTTATTACCATTGTAACTTTTTAATCTTCATTTATTTTATCTTCTAAAAATTTCAATCTTCTCTTTAGCTCCTCGAACTCAACCATAAATTTTTTTGATGTTCTAAAATACCTTAATATTTCTAATATTATTATAATAAATATTACTGAAACTAAAGTTGCTGCAATAGTATTTTCCATCCAACTTTCCCCCCTCTAATGAATAATATCATACAACTACTCATTAATTATATTATACATCTCTCTAACTAAATTACAAATATATTCCAATATACGTAATGGATATATATGCATAATATCTTTTATATCAACAAAAGATATTTTAATTTGCACCTACATATTTTAAGATTACTGTGTAATACACTTAATTTTCTATTTACGTTTATATTAATATAAGTGAACTTAGGTGTGGAAATTTATATTAAAGGAAATAATTAGAAAAGTTCTTTCTCTAGGAAATTTAAGTTCTATAATATAGGAAGAGAAAAATATTGCTAAGAAAATTAAAAAGAAATATAATTAATTAGATTTAATAAATAAAAAAGTGGTGAAGTGAATATTCACATTACTACGTCAATTGTTAACAAGAGTGTAAGAATGGAGCAATTTATGAATAATAAAAACATAGAAATGATGAAAAAACTTATTGAAGAGAAAAAACAAAAAGGAAACGATTCTAAGAATACTAGAAGTACAGAAAAAGTTATAGGAAAAACTTCAAAGGGAGCTAAAGTTGGAAATGGCGGAGGATTATTTGATAGATAGTTAATTTATGTAGAGTAGTATTATCATCCTTCATCTATACAGAAGATGATAGCATTACAATTGGCTAGATATAAGAAAAAGAATCTTTACTTGATGAGAAAAACTTACTGTTCCTAATCTCGTTTTTATGTAAAATTTTATAATAGTGAGAAACTTTTATGTATTCTATAATGTAATATATTGTTATAATATGATATATTAGTACATTGATTTTGGAGATGATACAATGGATATAGAAATTATTAGAAGTATTATATTAAACATTGGGCTTCTTGTAGTTATTGCTCAAATTTTAGCTAGGTTTTATAAAGTAAAAGAATATTTGGTAAGGGAAAAACATACTATAAAAGAACAAATGGTTATGATAATAATTTTTAGCACAATAAGTATTTTATCAACGTATATGGGATATGGTGTAAATGGAGCTTTGGCAAACACAAGAGTAATTGGAGTTATGGCAGGAGGATTCATTGGAGGTCCAATAGTTGGAATTGGAACGGCCATTATAGCTGGGGTTCATAGATATGCTATTGACATAAATGGATTTACTGCAATAGCATGTTGTATATCAACTATATTAGAAGGTATTATAGCAGCATATTTTTCAAAGTATGTTAAGATGAAAAAATATAGAGAAGTTGATTTATATTTTATAACATTTGTTGCTGAAATTATTCAAATGTTAATAATACTTATATTTGCAAGACCTTTTACATCTTCCTTAGATTTAGTAAGCAACATTGCTTTTCCTATGGTATTTATTAATTCTTTTGGGTTAGTTCTTTTTGTTGGTGTATTTAAACATATATTTATAGAACAAGAGTATGAATTGGGAAAGAAAGTAAGTTTAGCTTTTGATATAACTAAAAAATGTTTACCAGTTATTAGTACAGGCTTATATAATGAGGAAAGTTGCAGAGAAATAGGTAAAATTATTTTACAATTTTCTAAAGAACTAGGATTAGTTTTTACAAATACAGAAAAGGTAATTTATAAAAAAGGTAAATTTACTATAGGAAGTAAAGAAAGTTTACCTAATATAGCAAAGAGAGTAATAGAAGGAAAAAAGGTTTTCTTGCAAGAAGAGGCTAAAGAAGAAGATATATTTTATAAAGTTTTAGATAATATGATAGCTATTGGAGCTCCATTAATTAAAAATGGAAAAGTATTTGGAACTTTTATTATATTTACTCATAAATACAAACTTTCTTTAGATCCAGAGATACAATTTGCAGAAGGACTTAGTTCATTTTTATCTACTCAATATGAATTAGCAGAAGTAGAAAAGCAAAGAGAACTTACTCAAAAGGCAGAATTTCATGCACTACAGTCTCAAATAAACCCACATTTTATATTTAATTCTCTTAATACTATTAGTGCTTTTTGTAGAGAAAAGCCTGGTAAAGCAAGAGAGTTGTTAATAGATTTAGCAACTTATTTTAGAAGATCTATTCAAAATAAAGAAGGTTTAGTAGATATTTATGAAGAAATGGACTATGTGAAAGCGTATTTACAATTAGAAAAAGCTAGATTTGAGGAAAGACTAACTTTAGAAATTGAAATACCAGATAATTTGAAATGTGAAATGCCTTGCTTAATTCTACAACCTATAGTAGAAAATGCTGTAATTCATGGAGCTATGAAGAGAAAGAAGGGAATAGTTAAAATAATTGCAAAAGAAGATAAAGGAAATTTAAAGGTATCGGTTATAGATAATGGATTTGGAATTCCAAAGGAGATTATTAAAGGATTAGAGTCAAAAGTATCATATGAAGGTAGCATAGGATTAATTAATGTTCATAGAAGGCTTTGTTATCTTTATGGAGACGGGCATGGGCTAGATATATTAACTTCAAGTGAAGGAACAGAAATAAATATATGTATTCCAATAAAGGAAAGAAAGAGTGAGGATTATGAAAATTGCTATAATTGATGATGAAAAACCATCAAGAAGTGAGTTAAGCTTTTTAATTAAAGAAGTACTTCCCGATGCAATAATTACTGAATTTTCTAGTGGGGAAGAAGTTCTAGAGATTATATCAAAAGAAAGTTATGATTTGTTTTGTATTGATATTAATCTAGGGGATATTAGCGGTACTACATTAGCTACAACTGTAAGAAAAATCTTACCTTATACCGAAATTGTATTTGCAACAGCCTATAATAATTATGCAGAAAAAGCTTTTGAAGTAGATGCAATGTATTATCTTCTTAAACCATTTTCAGAAATAAAGGTTAAACAAATGTTAGAAAGATATAAGATGAAACAAAAGAAAAATCTTAAAGATAACAATGAAAAACTATTTACTAAAATCCCTTTATGTATAGATAAAAAATTTATCATGGTTGATATTGAAGATATTATTTATATTGAATCTGAAAATAGAGGATGTCTTATTCATACTAAAAATGAAAGTTATAAAGATAATAATACATTGAATTTTTTTGAAGAAAGACTCTTAGAGAAATGGTTTTTTAGAATTCATAAAAGTTTTTTAATAAATTTAAAATATATATTAGAAATTCACCCTTGGTTTAATAAT
>JARIDB010000027.1 GCA_029257045.1 Clostridium sp. | reverse complement strand
TACTGTCCAATAGGAAGTACCTTTGGAGAAAAATCCTGTGATAAAGATTGTAATTTAGCTTGCACTAGAGATAAATTTATCCTTATAGATAGAATGAACGAAAAATTTAGAGTAATGACAGATGTATTTTGTAGAAGTTATATATTAAATTCTAATCCTTTAAATCTTATAGAAGAAAAAGAAGATTTAAAGGCTCTAGGAGTAACATCCTTTAGAATTGAATTTAAAGATGAAAGTTCCTTAGAAGTTAAAAAAGTAATAAAAATGTTAGAAGGAACAGAAGATATAAATAGCAATGAATACACAAAAGGACATTATAGAAGAGGAATAGAGTAGGCATTGAACACTTGGCATTAATTACTTATTAAATACGAGTGATAACAAAGTATAAATATTTATGTGAAAAAAGAGGAGACAGTTAATGGAAGAAAGAACTCTTAGGGTATTAGAATTTAATAAGATTAAAGATAAGTTAAAGGAATATGCAATAACTTTTAGTGGTAAAGAATTATGTGGAAATCTTAAGCCTTATGATACTAAATTTGAAGTGGAAAATAAGCTTAAAGAAAGTAATGAAGCAATAGATCTTTTAATAACTAAGGGAGCACCACCGGTTGAAGGATTATTTGATACAAAAGAGCCTATAGCTAGGGCTAAAAAAGGTGGAGTATTAAATCCAGAACAATTACTTAGAATTGGTGGAATGCTCAAATGTTCAAGAAGGTTTAAGGATTATATAGCAAGAAGAGAAGAGGAAAAACCACATTTAATTTTAGAAGATTTAGCTTACATTTTAACTCCTGTTAAAAAGTTAGAGGATCTAATAGAAATATCTATAATTAGTGAGGAAGAAATTAGTGATAGAGCAAGTCAACATTTATATAATATAAGAAGAGAAATAAAGGAAAAAGTATCTTCAGTTAGAGATAAAATAAATTCTATAGTTAGAGCAAATGCAAAATATTTACAAGACTCATTATATACAATGCGTGGAGATAGATATGTACTTCCTGTTAAAGCAGAGTGTAAGGGGTCTGTAAAAGGGTTGGTTCATGACCAAAGTGCTACAGGTGCAACTTTATATATTGAACCTATAAGTCTTGTTAACTTAAATAATGAAATAAAAGAATTGAAACTAAAAGAAAAAGCTGAAATAGAAAGAATCCTAATGGATTTATCAAATAAGGTATATGAAAATATAGAGGAAATAGAAAATAATTATAAAATACTTACAGAATTAGATTTTATATTTGCTAAAGGAAAATATGCATCATTAATTAATGGAATGTGTCCTAGTGTAAATGAAGATAGTAGTTTTGATATAATTCAAGGAAGACATCCTCTTATAGATGGAAAAGTAGTAGTTCCATCAGATATATACATAGGAAAAGAATTTAATACCTTAATGATTACTGGACCTAATACTGGAGGTAAAACAGTAACTTTGAAAACTGTAGGACTTCTTCATTTAATGGGTCTTAGTGGATTATTAATTCCTTGTAGAGATAATTCTAGTATAGGTTTCTTTACAAAGATATTTGCAGATATTGGAGATGAGCAAAGTATAGAGCAATCCCTTTCTACATTTTCATCTCATATGACTAATATAGTTAGAATATTAGATAATGCAGATGATAAATCCTTAGTTTTATTTGATGAAATTGGCTCAGGAACAGATCCTGTAGAGGGCGCTGCTTTAGCTATGGCTATTTTAGAGACTTTAAGAAATTTAGGAAGTAAGATTATAGCGACTACTCATTATAGTGAATTAAAGGGTTATGCTTTAAAAACTCCCAAAATAGAAAATGCTTCTGTAGAGTTTGATATAGAGACCTTAAGGCCAACTTATAGGTTATTGATTGGGGTACCAGGAAAATCTAATGCTTTTGAAATATCTAAAAGGTTAGGTCTTAGAGAGGATGTTATAGAAAAAGCTAAAAATAATATATCTGAAGAAAATCTAGAATTTGAAGATTTAATTAGAGATCTTCAACAAAAGAGCATAATGGCTAATAGAGATGCAAGGGAAGCTAGTAAAATAAAACAAGATGCAGAAGAAATAAAGAGAAAATATGAAGATAAACTCCAAAAGTTAGAGGATGTAAGAGAAAAGGCTTATAATGAAGCTAGAAAAGAAGCCAAAGATATTATATCTAATGCAAAGGATGAAGCAGATGAAATATTAAAGGCTATGAGGGAACTTGAAAAGCTTGGTATAGAACAAGGTGGAAGAGCGAGACTTGAGGAAGAAAGAAAGAAACTAAAGGATAACTTAGATTCAAAAGAGTCAATGTTGAATAAAGTATCTGAAATTAAAGGTGAAGAAATAACGAAAGTTATTTTAGGGATGGATGCTTACTTGCCAAGGCTAAATCAAAATGTTGTAATAATTTCCATGCCAGACTCTAAAGGAGAAGTTCAAGTTGAAGCTGGAATAATGAAAATTAATATTAAGCTTAAGGATCTAAGGCAAGTTAAAAATACAAAAATTAAGAAAGAAAAGAAGAGTAGAGAACTTAAATTAAACTTATCTTCAGTAGAAAGTAGAGTTGATTTAAGAGGAATGGATTCTGAGGAAGCCTGTTATAAAACTGATAAATATTTAGATGAAGCCTATATGGCAAACCTGGGAGAGGTTACAGTAGTCCATGGTAAAGGAACTGGGGTTTTAAGAAAAGCTATAAATAACATGTTAAAAAAACATCCTCATGTGAAATCTTATAGACTTGGTGAGTATGGTGAAGGTGGAGATGGAGTTACTATAGTAATTTTAAAATAAAATCATTAAAAGATTATTAATTAATAAAGAGGCTCATGTACTTGAGTCTCTTTTATGCTATAATTTAAAAAGAAAAGAGGTGTTAGTATGTATCTTATAAGTAGTTGTCTTTGCGGGATAAATTGCAAATATAGTGGTGGTAACAACCTAAATAAAGAATGTTTACATTTATTAAAAGAAGGAAAAGCAATATTGATTTGCCCCGAACAATTAGGTGGTCTTTCAACACCTAGATTGCCTTCAGAAATAGTAGGTAAAGCAGAAGATATATTAAAAGGTATTGATAAAATAATAAATAAAAATAATATAAATGTAACTAAAGAATTTTTAAAAGGAGCTGAAGAAACTTTGAAAATAGCAAAGTTACATAATATTAATAAAGCTATTTTAAAAGAGGGGAGCCCTTCCTGTGGTGTTAATTACGTTTATGATGGTAGTTTTACAGGAAATAAGATAAGAGGCCGTGGACTGACTACTGAGCTGTTAATTAAAAATGGAATTAAAGTAATTAGTGATATGAACTTTACGAAGGAGAGTAAAAATGGGGATATTTAATGTACTTAAGAATTTAGCAAATAAAGATAAGTATAAAAGAGAAGGAGAAAATTATTTAGATAATAGCGAGGAAGTAGATAATGCTAGTTCTAAAGAAAATTCTATAGAAGAAAAAGATATTATAGAAGATATAGAGTGTATTGAAAACTTTAAAGAAATAGAATCACCTAAAGATAACAAAGAAAATAAAAATATACTTATTGAATATAAGGAATTAACAGAAGAGGAAATAGAAAAGTTAATTGTTGATGAGATAAATAATGTAATTGAAGCGAAAGATAATTTTGATGAGGTTAAAATTAGATCAAAAGAAGCAGCAAATAATATAGGAGTTCAAAACTTATATAAAATAGTAAAATATTTAACTAAAGAAAGAAAAGCATTTGATAAATATCATGATGAGTATGAAGATAAAGAGCATTTTAATACTATAGTTGACAATTCAATACTTATGATAATATTTAGTTTCAAAGAAGATTCTGTTAATATATTAGAAAAGATAAGTCAAAAAGATAATAATATGTACTTGAAAGCTACAAATTTGCTTTGTAAACTAGCTAGTGAAAAGGTAAAAACAGAAGAAATATTAGATAAAATTATAAATAATATAATGGTTTTAAATGATGAAAATAGAATCATTACCCTAGGGTTTATGTCCCAAATTAAGGAGAATGGACGAGTAATAGGTATAATACAATATTTTTATAAAGAGTATCTTAGAAAAGGTGAGTTAGAAAAAGCTTTTAAGACTCTAAACCATTTAATAAATGCAGCAGAACGATATACTGAAGGACACCTGAGATTATTAAAGGAAATATCTCAAGGAAATAAAAAAATTAATTTACAACATATAATGATTCTTGAAGAAAAAGATCCTAAATATATAATGGTAGATAAAATTAGTGAGGAATTAAGAGTTGAGGCTGCAATAACATATTACTTAATAAATCCAAAAGATAAAGAAATTAAAGATACGCTAAAGTATCTTTCAGAATACTCTTTAAATGAAAAACTAAGAAAAAAAATTAAGGAGTTAGTTTATAATTAAAAGATTAATATATAAGTTAGGGGTAATTTAATTGAAATCAAGAAATATAAGTATTACTAAAAAACGAAAAACACGTAAGAAAAAAGGTAAAATGATTTTAATTCTTACTATTATATCTATTATAGTTTCAATATTATATTATCCAGAATATGAAAGATATTTAAATATACCAAATAAAGAAATTATAAAAGGTATGTTTAAAGGTAAGAAAGAATCTTTAATAGAATTAAATAATATAAAAGATATTTTAAGTAAACTTTATATAACAGAAGAAGATAAAGATATAAAAAAACAAATAGAAAAATTGGAACAAAATATAAAAATAAAATCTGGTGAAGAGATAATGGAGTTAATTAACAAACTTAAATATCAAATAAATGATATAAGTGCTAAAAATCAAATTAATCTTGAAACAGAATATAATAAAATAAATGATGAAGTAATTACTAATTATACTGAAGAAGAAAATAGAAAACTAAATGAATATAGAGATAATTATGAAAATGCTTATAATAATAATGATTTTATGTTATCAAAAGATATATTAAATGAAATGGAAAGTTATGTTAAAGATAAAAATAAACTAGCCAATGAAAGAAGAATAACTGATAAATATGAAGAAAATTCAATGGTAGATCCAAGCACAAGAGAACCTTTTTATTGTAATGGTATTTTAATTGCAAATAAAGAGTATGCTCTTTCAGAGGATTTTGCTCCAGGTGAAAGTTATGAGGCTAGGCAAGCTTTTGAATCAATGAGGTATGAAGCTCAATTAGAAGGAATATACCTAAATGCCTTTTCCACATATAGAAGTTACTGGAGACAAGATAGATTATATAATAATTATGTCTATGAGTATGGATGCGAAAAAGCTGATAAATTTTCTGCTAAGGCAGGCTTTAGTGAACATCAAACTGGCCTTGCATTTGATATTGGTGGCTTAGATAGAAGTCTTTGGGCTCAAGATGATTTTAAATATACAGAGGAAGCAAAGTGGCTTGTTGATAATGCTTATAAATATGGTTTTATTCTAAGATATCCTGAAGGACGAGAATGGGTAACAGGATACCAATATGAGTCCTGGCATTTTAGATATATAGGAGTTGAACATAGTATTAATTTTAAAGATAGTGATTTAACTTTAGAAGAGTATCTAGGCTTGGTTAAAGATTAATATACTTTTTATAATATCCTTTGGAATAGTTTTTTGTATAAGATTCATAATAAATGACAAGAATATAATAAGATAACTTATTATTTAGGAGGAATTTATTTTGGAAAATTTAAACTTACAAAAAAGAGATACCAATATAAGTAATAATGCTAAAAAGCTAAGGAAAATTGGTAAGATTCCTGGGGTTTTATATAGTAAAGAGTTAAATAACTTGTTATTCGAAGTTGGAGAACTAGATATAGTACGAGAAGTTAGGCAAAATGGAGAGCATGGTGTTATAAATCTTAGTGTAAATGGCGATAGAGTTAAAGCTTTAATAAAAGATGTTCAAAGAGACCCAGTAACTAATAAGATAATACATCTTGATTTACAAGAACTTGAACATAATCAAAAAGTAATATCACAAGTACCTATACATTACTTAGGAGAAGAATTTCTGCATAGAAAAGGTATGGTTCTTCAAAAAGAAAAGGATACTATAAAAGTTGAGTGTTATTCAGATAATATTCCAAAGAGTTTTAAAATTAATATGACTCAAGATGATAAAGAATCAGTTTATAGAATTTCAGATTTAGAAGTAGCTTCAGAATTATCAATTATAGATGATTTAAATTCTGTTATTGCATCTTCAATATATGAAAGAAAATTAGTTAATAATCCAGGTCAAGAGTCAGATGAAGCTAGTAATATAGAATAAAAAATATAAAAAATGTAAAGAACTAATTTAAAGGGAGTTCTTTACATTTTTTCTTATTCCATAAATAAAAGGTTTAGTGTATAATAAAACTAATTATTTAATATATGGAGGTTAATATTTTGTATAAAGAAAAATATAATGAATGGTTAGAATCACAAATAATAGATGAAGATATTAAAATGGAGCTAAGAAATATTAATGATGAAAAAGAAATAGAAGATAGGTTTTATAAAGATTTGGAATTTGGAACAGGTGGTCTTAGAGGGATAATTGGAGCTGGAAGTAATAGAATGAATATCTATACAGTGTCTAAGGCAACTCAAGGATTTGCAAATTATCTAAATGAAAAGTTTGAAAATCCATCTGTAGCTATAGCTTTCGATTCAAGAAATATGTCTAAGGAATTTTCAAAGGCAGCAGCATTAACTTTAGCAGCTAATAATGTTAAAGTTTATTTATATGAAGATTTAAGACCAACACCAATGCTATCTTTTGCAGTTAGACACTTAAATTGCACTGGTGGAATAGTAGTTACTGCTTCTCATAATCCGAAGGAATATAATGGATATAAGGTGTATGATGAGTTTGGAGGGCAAGTTACAGATGATAAGGCGGACCAAATTATTAATGAAGTAGATAAAATAAAAGATTTTGCTTTAATAAAAACTATAACTGAAAAGGAAGCTATTAATAGTGAACTTTTAGTTTATATTGGAGAAGAGATAGATAAGATTTATATAGAAAAGGTAAAAGATTTAACAATTAGAACAAGTTTAGTTAAAGAAAAGGCAAAGAACTTAAAGGTAATATACACACCAATTCATGGCTCAGGTAATATGCCTGTTAGAAGAATATTAAAAGAACTTGGTTATGATGGAATTTCTGTTGTTAAAGAGCAAGAACTTCCAGATGGAAATTTTCCAACAGCATCATATCCAAATCCAGAAGATCCAGCTGTATTTAAATTAGCTTTAGAGATGGCTAAAGAAGAAAATCCAGATGTTATATTTGCAACTGATCCAGATGCAGATAGAATTGGAGTTGTAGTTAAAGATAATGAAGGAGAATATAAGGTGTTAACAGGTAACCAAACAGGATTATTGTTAACTGAATATATTATCTCAGCTCAAAAAGAAGAAAATAAGTTGCCGAAAAATGGTGTGGTAATTAAAACTATAGTTACTACTGATGGTGTAAAAAACATAGGCAAATATTATGATATAGAAGTATTAGAAGTTTTAACAGGATTTAAATATATAGGAGAAAAAATAAGGGAATTTAAAGAAACTGGAGATAAAAAATATATATTTGGATTTGAAGAAAGTTTTGGATATCTAGCAGGAGAATTTGTTAGAGATAAAGATGCTGTAATAGCATCAATGTTAATATCTGAAATGACTTTATATTATAAAGAACAAGGTATGAGCCTATATGACGCTTTAATAAAACTTTATGACAAGTATGGGTATTTTAAAGAAACCTTAGTTTCTTTTGAACTAAAAGGAAAAGAAGGAAGCGAAAAAATAGCTAAATGTCTTGATTCATTAAGAAATGAAAAATTAACTGAGGTTAATGGACATAAAATAGTTAAAAAATATGACTATCAATTAAGCAAAGAAGAAGATTTGATTAATAATAAAGTTTCAACAATAGATTTACCAAAATCAAATGTTATAAAATATACTTTAGATAATGGTTCTTGGTTTGTTGTAAGACCTTCAGGTACAGAACCAAAGATGAAGGCTTATATAGCAGTAGAAGGAAATAGCTTGAAAAATACTGAAGAAATTTTAAATGACTTTAAATCAGAGGTAGTAAATCATATTAATTCAAAATTAAATTAATGTAAGAAGTAGTGAGATGGTTATAAATCTTTAAATAAATTAAAGGTTTATAACCAATATTCTACTTTTTTTATTCTTTAGGAAATTATAATAAATTAGACATTGGATAATTTATTATAATTTCTTTATTCTGTCTTTTTTATTTGTAAGGTATAGACTAATATAGTATTATTATAATTAGGCTAATTTTAAGGAGGTTTGTATTTTGGATTATAATACATTAATTAAAGAAAAACTAGGTAAATTATTATTTTTAGAAATTGAAGTTAAGGGATTTAAGGAAATTATAAAAATGCCAGATTATGTAGCTTTAAAAAATAAAGATTTATACATACCTATATCTCCAGAATATATAACAAAAAATGTAGAAAATGAAATAAAAATTAAAAATTTACCTATATATTATTTTGTTGAAGGTATGTTTTTTGCTATGGGAGCAGATGAAAATATTAAATATATTGAAGATTATGAAACAATTTTAACTTATATAAAAGATACCGATTCTTGTATAAAGAGTTTAATCTCTAATAGGATTAAAGAAGATAAAATGTTAGAATCTTATATATTACTTAAAGGATATTATAGATATACAAAAGAAAAGGATATTATGCAAAAGATTCTTGTAGTTGGAGAAAACATTTATGAGAAAGATAAAGGCTTTAGAGATAACCTAATGGCAGATATTGATTATTGCGAAAAGCATTTATTGAAAATACCAGAATCTTATTTATATAAAGGATTAGTTTTAAAAGAGGATAATAATTTTAAAGCTGCAAAGGTAGCAATTAACGAATATATTAATCAAGGTGGTAAGTTAAATGATGATATAGAAATATTAGTTCAAGATATTAATAATATATCAGATTATGATGAAGCTGTTGAAAGTATTAATGAAGATCCTGTAAAAACTATAAAAATATTAGTTAAATTACTAGAAAACTTTGAAAGTAATCCTTTGATTTATTATTATTTGGCGGTAGCTTATAGAAAACTTGAAAATTACGAAAAGGCTATTTATTATTTAAATGAAAGCATTCAAAGAGAAAGTGGAATATATGAAGTAATAGTAGAAATGGGAATAAATTATGCTTGCATAGAAGATTATGAAACTGCTATAAATTATTTCAAAAAAGCTTTTGAAGTAACAAAGGAAGTAGAAATATGTACTAATGTTGTCATGTGCTATTTAAACTTAAACAATATTGAAGAAGCAAAGATTCATTTGGAACTAGCTAAAAGCTTAAATGAAGAAGATGAAATAGTAAAAGAGCTTGATAAAATAATAAATGGATAATAACATATTTAAATTAGGGAGAGATTTTATCTTTCCTTTTTCTTTATTTTATAGGAAATTATAAGAACTTTATCCTGTGTTAACCTTCTTTACAATATAAAACTTTAGTAAATAATATAAATATGGTATTATTAAGACGATTAAATTAAACTTTATTAAGGAGTAAAAATGGAAAATAAGGATTTTATTAATGTACTTAATTATAAAATTTATAAGAACTCTTTAAGTGATGCCTTAAAGTATATAGAAAAATTTAAAAAGGTTCATATAGTTTCTGGAAATCCAGAAGTTTTATTTCAAGGATTAGAAGAAAAAGAATTACTAGATAATTTTTTGTCAGAAGAGGCTTTTATAATACCAGATGGAGTAGGGATACAGCTAGCAGCAAGCTATTTAAAAACTCCTGTAAAAGAAAAGATAGCAGGAATAGAATTTATGAAAGCTATAATAAATAAATGTGAGGAAAATAACAGAGGTATTTATTTAATTGGTACAACAGAAGAAAATATAAAAGATTGTGTAGCTAATTTAATGGTTAAATATCCTAAGATAAATATTTCTGGATATAGAAATGGATTTTTTGATTTAGAAAAATCAGAAGATATTGTAAGAGAGTTAAATGAAAAGAAACCTTATGCAGTCTTTGTTGCTATGGGTTGTCCAAGGCAAGAAAGATTTATAATAAGAAATTTTAATAATATAAATTGCAAAATACTTATGGGTGTTGGAGGAAGCTTTGATATTATAGCAGATAAAATGAAAAGAGCTCCAAGGTGGATGATAAAACTTGGGTTAGAATGGCTATACAGAGTTATTAAAGAACCATTTAGAATAAAAAGGTTGGGAAGAATACCTAAATTTTTAATAAAAGTAATTAAAGAAAAGTAAGTAAATAAGGAGATAAAATTAAAAATGAAAATATTATTTATAGCCTGTTATTCACCCCTTATAAACAATTCGGCTTCTATAGAAACCTTACAATATTTAAATAACTTAGCTAAAATAGATGGAAATGAAATTCATTTACTAACAGTGAATTTTCCAAAAAACTCAATATACTACGATGAGTATATATTTAAAATGCTTGATAAAAGGGTGAAAACCCATATTATATCAGGAGGGTTTATCTTTGAAAAGATAATGCCTAAAAGAAATAATTCTAAAATTAATAAAAATAAGATAAAAAGATTTTCTATAAAATCTCTTTTAAAAAGAGCAAAAAGGATTATTGCAATTCCGGATATGTATTATAATTGGGCTATTAGAGCTAGCAAATATGGGATTAAACTTATGGAGAAGGAAAGCTTTGATGTAATGTTTTCTATGCATGAACCACCTTCTAGTCATATATGTGCTTATAGAATAAAAATGGTTAATAAGAAGTTAAGATGGATAACATATTGGAGTGATCCTTGGCTTAAGGATTCTACTAGGGAAGGTAGTAGCCTTATTAGAAGGAAGTTAGAAGGCAAATATGAAAAGAAAATAGTGGAGAATAGTAATGAATTTATTTTTGTAACTAAAGAAAACAGAGATGATTATATAAAGACCTATAATATTTCTAAAGATAAAACAAAGATTATTACAAGAGGTTATGATGAGGATATGTATAAAAAGATATCTTTACTTGATAAACCTTATTTAATAAAACCTGATAAAATTAATATTGTTTATGCAGGAGAAATTTTCTCTAAATTAAGAGATGTTACACCTTATGTAAAAACTTTAGAAAAAATTAGAGCAGAAAATAAAGTTTTATATAGTAAATTAAATATATTGTTTTTTGGGAATATTGATGATCCTTTAATGAAAAATTCTTTAAAAGATATAGATGTAGTTAAAGTGGAAAATAGGATTCCTTATAATGAAGCTTTAAGATATATGATAAATTCAGATATACTTTTATTATTTGGAAATAAAAATTCTAAGCAAATCCCTGCGAAAATATATGATTATTTTGGTTGCAAAGGTTACATTCTTGTAATTCTTGGAGATGAAAAAGATCCTATTATTGAACTAACAAAAGATTTAGAAAAATGCCTAGTAGTAAAAAATAATATAGAAGATATAGAGAAAGGCATAGAAGAACTTTCGAAGAAAACATTAAATGGAATTCTTTCTAATGAAATAAAAGAGTATGAGTGGAAGAATATATCTAAAAAGCTTAATCAATTTTTAAGAGGTGAATAAATGCATGTAATGTTTATACCTTCTTGGTATAGTAATAATAGAAATCCAGTTCATGGTAGCTTTTTTAAAGAACAGGCAAAGGCTCTTCAAAAAGAAGGAATAAAAATAACTGTAGCTTATAATGAAATTTGGCCTTTAATACTAATTGGTAAGATAAAAGAAAAAATAGGAGTTAATATTAATATAGAAGAAGGCTTAAAAACTTATAGGTATAAAAATTTTAATTTTCTTCCAAAGAATAAAAGAATGTTCTATATTTTTAATAAAAGAATGGATATATTATATAAAGAAGTTACAAGTAAAGAAGGTAAAGTTGACATTATTCATTGTCAATCTTCATTTTGGGCAGGAATAAGTGCAAATTACATATCAAAGAAATATAATATTCCATTAATAATAACAGAACACTCTTCTATTAAAAAGGCTTATTACCTTAAAGAAAGTTATAAGCCTTACATAATAGATTCCTACAAAATGGCAGATAAACTTATAACAGTAGGAAATGCACTTAAAAAAGAATTAATTAATTTAACTAATAGAGATGACATTTTAGTTATACCTAATTTAATTCCAATAGATAATTTTAGTATAAAAGAGAATAATAATAAAGAATTCACCTTTTTTTCATTAGCTTTCTTAGAAGGGGAAAAGGGAATGGATACTTTAATTAAGGCTTTTAGCAAAGGTTTTAAAAATACTAACTCTAAATTAATTATTGGAGGAGAAGGAAGTCAAAAAGACAATCTGATTAAACTCACAGAAAAGTTAGGAATTACTAATAAGGTTGAATTTTTAGGAACACTATCAAGAGAAGAAGTTTCTTATAATATGAGAAATTGCGATACTTTTGTTTTAGCCTCACGATATGAAACTTTTGGAGTTGTTTATATTGAAGCTTTAGCTTCTGGTAAACCTGTAATTGGAACTTATAATGGTGGAGCTGAGGATATAATTAATAAGGAAAATGGAATAATAGTAAATATAGATAATATAGATGAGCTAGCTAAAGGCATGGCTAAAATAAAGGATAATATCAAAGAATACAATCCTTTGAAAATTAGAGAAGATTGCATAAAAAGGTATTCTGAAAAAGAAATAACTAATAAGATAATTAATGTATATAAAGAATTAATATAAAAAGAGGTGTTAATGTGGAATTTAAAGATTATAGCATAGATAAATTTATAGAGGAATTGTCTTCTAGCATGCCTTCCCCTGGTGGAGGAAGCACAGCGGCTTTAGTAGCAGCCTTAGCAACAAGTTTAAACTCTATGGTTTATTCTATAACTATAGGTAAAAAAGCTTTTGAGAGATTAAATTCAGAGGAAAAGGCAAGAATGATTTTAATGTCAGAAGAGTCTAAAGAATTAACAGATAAACTTCAAAAGTTTATGGAACAGGATAGAAAAGACTTCTTGAATTTAATGGATAGCTTTAAACTTAAAAAGGAAACTGAAAAACAAAAAGAAATAAGAAAAGATGCAATAAAAGAAAATACAATAAAAGCTATGAAGACTCCATTACTACTAGGAGAAGAAGCTTTAAAGTACTATTCGAATATTGAATTTGCTATAAAGTATGGAAATAAGAATTTAATATCTGATGCAGGAGTTGCAGCTATTTTATTAAATGCTTCAATAGAAAGTGCAATATTAAATGTGAAAATAAACCTAAACTCATTAAGAGAAGATGAAGAATATAATAATGTTTTAGATAGATGCAATAATATTTTAATGAAATCAGAAAAAATTAAAAACCTTTTACTTAAAGAAGTTAATAATGCTATATATCCAGAATAAAAAAATAGCCTTAATGGCTATTTTTTTTTATAAAACTATAATAATTTATTACTTTAGTTTAGGGTTAACATATAATAGTTTGTGATAACTTGGAGTAAATATTAAAAGAAATAACCTGTTAGATATTAATTATTTATTGAAGATCTATTAAAGATTTAAATTCGTAGCCTTCCTTTTTTAGCTCTTGTATAACGGTTTTAAGTACCTTTGTATTAGTAGAAGATACAGAGTGAAGTAACATAATTGAACCTGGGTGAGCTCCGTTTAAAATTTTGTTTATAGCATATTCTTCACTTGGTTGATTATCTACTAACCAATCTTTATAAGCAAAGCTCCAGAAGATTGTTTTATATCCTAGATTTTGAGTTTTAATTAATGAAGTCTTAGAATACTTACCCATTGGAGGCCTGAAGAATTTTGGCATATCAAGGTTAGTAATACTTTTATATTCTTCTTCAACTTCTGAAAATTCTTTATTAAATTTTTCATTATCTGTTATAGAAGCCATAGAAGGATGATGAGAAGAGTGATTACATACTAAATGATTTTCCTCAACCATTCTTTTTATTATTTCAGGTTGCTCCTTTACATAAGGCTTAACAACAAAGAAAGCTACAGGAACTTGTTCTTCTTTTAAAATATCAAGTATTTTCATAGTGTTTCCATTTTCATAGCCTTGATCAAAAGTAAGATATAGAACTTTTGAAGTAGTATCACCAACATAATAGGCATCATAATCCTTAAAAAAACTTACAGACTCTTTAGGAGCTTCTGGAGTTTTACCTTTTTCCCTATTAACAAAATACCAATTTAATTCTTGATTATCAGAAATATTAGATTTTGCAAAAACTACGTTAGAAAAAAATAATCCTATTACAGATAAAATTGATAGGAAAAAAAAGAACCTTTTTTTCATAATTTCACCACCTTATTAATTCATATGTTGTTAGTATCTAATAAAAAATGAAAATTACCCGTAGAAATTCAAAGCATAAATTCAATATATTGGATTATTAAGTTCTTATATGTTGAAATAATTATTATGTTAGAGTATAATTTTAAAGATGATTTAAGATGAGAAAGGACTGTACATAGATGAATTTGGGAATAGTTGGTTTACCTAATGTAGGTAAGAGTACTTTATTTAATGCAATAACAAAAGCTGGAGCGGAATCAGCAAATTATCCTTTTTGTACAATAGAACCAAATGTAGGAGTTGTAAGTGTTCCTGATAAAAGATTAGATGTATTAGAAAAAATGTATAATACAAAGAAAAAGATTTATACATCAGTAGAGTTTTATGATATAGCTGGATTAGTAAAAGGAGCTTCAAAGGGAGAAGGCTTAGGAAATAAGTTTTTATCTCATATAAGAGAAGTGTCTGCTATTGTTCATGTTGTTAGATGCTTTGATGATGGAAATGTTGTTCATGTTGAAGGTTCAGTAGATCCTATAAGAGATATAGAAACTATCAACTTAGAACTAATTTTTGCTGATTTAGAAGTTATTGAAAGAAGAATGGAAAGAACGGCTAAATTAGCAAGATCTGGTGATAAGAAATCTAAAGAAGAATATGCTATTATGGAAAGAATCAAAGAACATTTAGAGAAAAACCTTCCAATAAGAACTATGGAAGTCAATGAAGATGAACAAGAAATTATAAAAGGATTATTTATGATAACTTCAAAACCAGCATTATATGCTTGCAACATATCAGAAGATGATATGATGGAATGTAATACAGAAAATGAATATGTAAAAAAAGTTAGAGAACATGCAGAAGCTGAAAATTCAGAAGTTGTTATAGTTTGTGCAAAACTCGAAGAAGAATTATCAGGTCTTGAAGATGACGAAAAACTTGAAATGTTAAGTGAGTATGGGCTAAAAGAATCTGGCCTAGATAAACTAATTAAACTTAGCTATAAACTTTTAGGATTAATTAGCTATCTTACAGCTGGAGTTCAAGAAGTAAGAGCTTGGACTATTACAGAAGGAACTAAAGCTCCTCAAGCTGCTGGTAAAATCCATACAGATATAGAAAGAGGATTTATTAGAGCGGAGATAGTATCCTATGATGCTTTGGTAGAATGTGGGTCAGAAGCTCATGCTAAAGAAAAAGGACTTTATAGATTAGAAGGTAAAGAATATGTTATGAAAGATGGAGATGTAGTTAACTTTAGATTTAATGTTTAATTACAGATGCTAAGCTTAAAAATCCCTCTTATATGGATTATCCATATAAGAGGGATTTTATTATATATAATGAAGGTATTTATAAAATATATGATATTTATAATAAATTGGTGATAAAATATTTAAAAAATAAATGTAATAGTTTTATTTAAGATCAATTTAACTAATAAATAAGAAAGAATGTTCCTATTTTAGAGGGAATTTTAATATAAATAAGAAAAATTATAAAATAAATGGATAAATATTTAAATATGACTTGAATAAAAGCTAAAAGTTTAATAAAATAATAGTATAAAGTGGATGAAAGTGGTTAAAAGTGGAGGATATTTATAAAAGGTGGGATAATTATGTTTATTGGTGAATACCAACATGCTTTAGATAATAAAAATAGAATAATTGTTCCATCTAAGCTAAGAGAAGGGTTAGGTAGTAAATTTGTTATTACTAAAGGCCTAGATGGATGCTTATATGCTTATCCTATGGAAGAGTGGAAAGCACTTGAAGAAAAACTTAAATCTTTACCAATAACAAACAAAGATGCAAGAGCCTTTGTGAGATTCTTTTTTTCAGGAGCTTGTGAAATTGAAGTTGATAAACAAGGTAGAGGATTAATACCACAAAATTTAAAGGAATATGCAAAGATAGAAAAGGAAATAGTAAGTATAGGAGTATTAACAAGAGTTGAAATATGGAGCAAAGAAAAATGGCAAGATTATAATGAATCGGATATAGATTTTGACTCAATAGCAGAAAAAATGAGTGAATTAGGAATATAAGGAGATTATATTATGGATTTTAAACATGTATCTGTACTTTTAAATGAATGTATAGAAGGATTAAATATAAAAGAAGATGGTATTTATGCTGATGGAACTTTAGGTGGAGCAGGACATTCTTATGAAATACTAAAGAATTTATCAAAAGATGGATTATTAATAGGTATAGATCAAGATGAAGATGCTTTAAAAGCAGCAAAAAACAGGCTACAAAACTATAAAAATGTAAAGTTTGTTCATGATAATTTTTATAACATAGATTCAATTTTAAATGAATTAGATATTGTAAAAATAGATGGAATGATGATGGATTTAGGAGTGTCATCTTATCAACTAGATGAAGCTGAAAGAGGCTTTAGTTATATGAAGGATGCACCTTTGGATATGAGGATGAATAGAGATAATTCTTTATCGGCTTATGAAGTAGTAAACAATTATGAGGAAAAAGAAATTTATAGAATTATAAGAGATTATGGTGAAGAGAAGTTTGCTAAAAGGGTTGCGAGGTTCATTGTTGAACGAAGAGAAAAAGAACCAATAAAAACAACTTTGGAATTAGTAGAAATAATTAAAGCTGCTATTCCAGCTAAGGCAAGAAGAGAAGGACCCCATCCAGCAAAAAGGACTTTTCAAGCAATAAGGATTGAAGTTAATAGTGAACTTTCAATATTAAATAAAGCAATAGAAGATGGAGTAAATAGATTAAATAAAGGTGGAAGAATGGCAATTATAACATTCCATTCCCTAGAAGATAGAATTGTAAAAATAAAATTTAAAGAGTTAGCTACTTCATGTACTTGTCCAAGAGAATTTCCAATCTGTGTTTGTGGAGGAAAAGCTAAAGTTAAACTAATTAGCAGAAAAGCTATAGATCCAAGTAAAGAAGAGGTTGAAGAAAATCCAAGAAGTAGAAGTGCGAAACTTAGAATAATAGAAAAACTTTAAAAAAGGTTAAGTAAATATTTGGGGGATGTAATAAAATGGTGAATAGAGAATATGATTATATAAGAGGAAATACAGCAATTAATCCACAAAGAAAATATGAGGATTTTGACAAAAGGGTAGACCGTGAAAATCTTGAAAGAAGAAAAAGAGAAGAACAAAAAAGAGAAAAGGATTTAAAAAAATCTTTTGTTAAGAATGTGCTTCAAGTTGCTTCAATTGCATTAATATTAGGTCTTGTTAATATTGGAATAAACGGAAAGGTATATAAATTACAAAAGCAATTAATAAGTGTAAATAAGGAAATTAGTATAGCTAAAGCTGAAGGCGAAGCTATAAGGGTAGATTTGTTAAAATATGCTTCAATTGAAGATATTAAAGAATCTTCTAAGGCTAAAGGAATGAAGACACCAACTAAAGATGATACTGTTGTTATTAACATAACTAAAGATTTTTTTGAAAATATAAAATAATGCACTACTAATATATATATAATGAGATACATGCCAAGATAAAGGATACTTTAGTATTCTACATGTTATTTATTAATTACATGGAGGCATTAAATTGAATAAAAAAAATTACAGAGATAAAGCGCTAATGAAAAAAAGAATGTCATTAGCGCTTGCTACATTAACCTGCTTATTTGGAATTTTATTGACTAGGCTCTCTTATATTATGATAGTTAAAAGAGGAGAATATTCTAGAAGAGCTGAAGAACAATGGACAAGTGAAGTAAAAATAGATGCAAGAAGAGGAAGAATATTAGATAGAAATGGTGTTGAACTTGCTTTATCTGCTAATGTATATAGGGTAGATTTTGATTTGAACTCAATTAGAGCTCATATTAGAAAAGAAAATGTAACAAGAGAAGATATAGCAAAAAGAGTTGCTGAAGCTCTAGAAATGGAAGAGGAAAAGGTTTTGAAAAAACTTAATACTACTCTTCCAAGTGGAGCAGATGCAGGTGCAGCTACTTTAGTTAGAAGAATAGAAAAGGAGCCTGGGGATAAAGTTAAAAATTTAAATATACCAGGAGTTATAGTATCACCAGATACAAAAAGATATTATCCGAAGGAAAACTTTTTAGCTCATGTTTTAGGTAGTACAAATATTGACGGACAAGGACTTACGGGAGTAGAACTTCAATATAATAAATATCTATCAGGAACTCCGGGTCTTAGAATATCTGAACTTGATAAGTATAATGATGCTCTGCCTTATACTATATCAGAATTTACCTCTCCAATAGATGGGAGAGATATAATTTTGACAACAGATAGTAATATTCAAGCTTTTGCAGAAAAGGTGGCAGAACAAGCATATATTGAACATAAAGCTAAACAGGTATCAATACTAGTAACTAATCCGAATAATGGAGAAATTCTAGCTTTAGTAAATAAACCAGATTTTAATCCAAATGAGCCTTATGAAGGTGCTGAAGGATATGAAGGTGCTAATAGCAGCGATAGAGTTCAAAAGATGTGGAGAAATCATTTAGTAAATGACACTTTTGAGCCTGGATCTATATTTAAAATAGTTACTATGATAGGAAACCTAGAAGAAGATTTAGTTAAAGAATCTGATACATTTAACTGTGGCGGAAGTTTAAGGGTTGGGGCTCATACTATTAAATGTTGGAAAAGAACAGGCCATGGGACCTTAACGTTACCAGAAATACTTCAAAACTCTTGTAATGTTGGTTTTATGGAAATTGGTAAAAGAATTGGACGCGAAAAGCTAAACGAATATATAAAAAAGATGGGTTTTGGAAAAGTTAGTGGAATAGATTTACCTGGAGAAGCAAAAGGAATAACAAAAAAAACTGAAGATATTACAGAGGCAGATTTAGCAACTATATCCTTTGGCCAAACCAACACTGTAAATGCAGTACAATTTATGGCAGCATATAATAGCATAGTTAATGGAGGAAAGTTAATACAACCACATATAATGAAGGAAGTTAGCTATACAGATGAAAATGGGAAAGTTGTTGTTGAGGAGTTTAATCCTAAAATCACAGAAATTTTAAGTGAGGAGAAAACATCTATTTTAAGAGATTACTTAGAAAGAACAGTTGCATTTGGAGGTTCAAGTAAAGCTTACGTAGAAGGTTACCATGTAGCAGCTAAAACTGGTACTGCTCAAAAGGTTAATCCAAATGGTGGTGGATATGAAGCAGGAAAATATATTTCATCATTAGCGGGTTTTGCTCCAGCTGATGATCCAAGGATTTCAATATTTATATCTATTGATGAACCTAGCGCAGGAGCATATTATGCAGGGCAAATAGTTGCACCTTTAGCTAATATTTTATTTACAGATATATTTAATTATATGAATTCAGAAATTTCAAAAGATGATTTCGAAAGTATACTTAAAGAGGTAGTTATACCTGAAATAAGAGGACTTACTATTGAAGAAGGAAAAAAACTGTTAAAAGATTATAACTTAAAGTATAATATACTAGGAAACGGGTCTATAATAACGGAAGTTAAGCCGTATCCTGGATATACAGTTAAGGAAAATTCAAAGATTAATATAGACACAGGTAATTTAGAGACTTATAATAAAAATGTCATAATGCCGGATTTATCAGGATATTCTTTAGAAGTTGGAATAAAACTTTTAGAAGATTTGGGAATTGGGTATACTTATGAAGGAACAGGAGCTATAGTTAGGCAAAGTATCCCTAAAGGCGAAATGATAATAAAAGGTACAAATGTAAAACTAGTATTAAATTCTGAATATGGAGATTAAATTAGAATATCCCTTTCATTAGCATGTGGGGCACTCACATGCTAATATTATATAGAAAAGAGAAAGGGATTTCTTTTAGAATAATAAGGAGTTGGTAAAATGAAACTATTAGATTTATTAAATGGAGTTAATTACGAAATAATAAAGGGTAAAGTAGAAAAAGAAATAAATAATATTCATTATGATAGTAGAGAAATAAAAGAAGGGGATTTATTTGTTTGCCTTTCAGGCTTTGAAGTAGATGGACATAACTACGCACAAAATGCTATAGAAGCAGGAGCAAAAGTAATTCTTTGTGAAAAGAAAATTGAAATAAATGATGAAGATACTACAGTTTTATTGGTAAGTGAAGGCAGAAAGGCATTAGCGATTATGTCTGCTAATCTTTATGGAAATCCAGCTAGAAAATTAAAAATAATAGGAGTAACAGGAACCAATGGAAAGACTACAACAGTTTATATATTAAAATCTATTCTTGAGAAGGCTGGTAAAAAGGTAGGATTAGTTGGAACAATAGCTAACTATATTGGAGATGAAAAGATTGAAACTGATAAAACAACACCAGAATCTCTTGAACTTCAAAAGTTATTTAGAGATATGGTTAATAGTAATTGTGAATACTGTGTTATGGAAACTTCATCTCATTCATTAGATTTAAATAGAGTTTATGGTTGTGAATATGAAGTCGGAATATTTACAAACCTTACAAGAGATCATTTAGATTTTCATAAGACTTTTGATAATTATTATAATGCTAAATTTAAACTATTCGAAAGAAGCAAAGCTTGCGTAATTAATATTGATGATGATTATGGATATAGAATTTTAAAGGATGTAGAAAAACTTGAAGATAAATTAATAAAGACTTATTCTATTAAAAATGAAAGTGATTTTAAAGCTACAAATATAGGACTAAAAGATGGAGATATACATTTTAATGTAAATAAAGAAGTTTATAATTCGGTGTTGCCAGGAGAATATAATATATATAATGCTCTTGGTGCAATAGCAGCAATGAAATTTATTGGAATTGAAGATAAGTACATTAAAGCAGGATTACTAGATGTAGTTGTATCAGGGAGATGTGAAAGAATTGGTTATAAATATAATATACCTTATGACATAGTAATTGATTTTGCCCATACTCCTGATGGACTTAAAAACATTTTAGAAACCTTAAGAGCCTTTACAAAAAATAGATTAATATCTGTTTACGGATCTGGAGGAGATAGAGATAAGGTTAAAAGAGCAGAGCTTGGAAGAATAGGAACAGAACTTTCAGATCTATCTATAATAACTTCTGATAATCCAAGACAAGAGGATCCTATGTTAATAATAAGGGAAATTGTAGCAGGAATTTCCAAATCAAATTATGTAGCTATTGAAAATAGAAAAGAAGCTATAAAAATGGCTTTAGAGATGGCTGAAGAAGGGGATGTAGTTGTCTTAGCTGGTAAAGGACATGAAAATCATCAAATTACAAATGAAGGAACAATTGATTTTGATGAAAGAGATATAGTTGATGAAATTTTAGCAAGTAAAAGAAAGTAGTTAGAGGTGACGTGAATTGGAATTAAATCTAAAAGAGATAATAGAAGCCGTGGAAGGAGAAGTATTAATTCAAAATGAAAGTGAATTTAATAAAATCTGTATAGATACAAGGAAAATTCAAGACAAGGATATTTATCTTGCAATAAAAGGAGAAAACTTCAATGGCAATAGCTTTGTAAAAGAGGCCTTTTTAAAGGGGGCTACCATTGCTATTATAGATGAAGTCTTAGTAGATTTGGAAGAAATTAAAGATAAAGGAACCATTATTAAAGTTAAGGATACTACAAAAGCATTATTAGATTTAGCATATTATTATAGAAAAAAGCTAGGTCTAAAAGTTATAGGAATCACAGGATCCTGTGGTAAAACTTCAACTAAGGATTTAATTGCAGCTTTATTAAGTGATAAATATAAGGTGTTTAAAACAAAAGGGAACTTTAATAATCAAATAGGATTACCTTTAATGATTTTAGAATTAGATTCAACTATAGATGTAGCTGTTCTTGAAATGGGAATGAGTGATCTTGGAGAAATAGAACTTTTAGCTAAAATAGCAAGACCAGATATAGCTGTAATTACAAATATAGGGTTATCACATATTGAAAATCTGAAAACACAAGATAACATATTTAAAGCAAAAATGGAAATTACTAATTATCTTGATGAGAATGGAGTACTTATTGTAAATGGTGAAGATAAATATTTACAAAAAATTAGTAATAAAGGATATGAAATTAAAAAAATTGGATATAATCATGAATATGATGTTTATGCTTTTAATATTATACTAGAAGAAGATAAAACAATATTCACTACTTGCAACGGAAAAAAGGAAGAGATATTTAATATACCAATAGCAGGAAAGCATAATGTTTTAAATTCAATGCTTGCAATAGAGGTAGCTAAAAATTTAAATATTTCCTTTAATGAAATGAAAAAGGGATTACAAAACTTAGAAGCAACTTCTATGAGGTTACAAGTGATAAAAAAAGAAAGTATTATAATTATTAATGATTGTTACAATGCTAGCCCTGATTCAATGAAATCATCATTAGATGTACTTAATACTTATAAAAAAGGAAGAAAAATCGCTATACTGGGAACAATGAAGGAACTTGGACACAAAGCCTTAGAAGCACATAAGGATGTAGGAAATTATGCAATTAATAAAGTGGATTTATTAATTGCTATAGGAGATTATACAAGTTCTTTTAAAGAAGGATTTAATAAAAGTAATGTCCTTACATTCCAAACTAAAGAAGATTTTATAGAAGAAATGAAAAACATTATTAAAAAAGATGATGTAATTTTGGTGAAGGCTTCAAGAGGTATGAAGTTTGAAAATATAGTGAATTCATTGGAAGAAGTCTCAATATAACGAAGGAGGTGGATCTGCTAAAATTAGCAGACACATTATGGGGGATAAGGTAATAGAATTAATAACATCACAATTATTTATAGGATTAGTTTTAGGCTTCATTACAGCTTTAATACTAGGACCTATTACAATACCGATACTTAGAAGATTAAAATTCGGTCAAAATATTAGAAAAGAAGGGCCTCAAAGCCATCTTAAAAAAGCTGGAACTCCAACTATTGGAGGGATGATATTTATATTATCTTCAGTATTAATTATGGTGGTTATGAGATTTGAAGTAACGGATGAAGCTATGATAGCTTTATATTCTTTAATTGCCTTTGGATTTATAGGATTTTTGGATGATATTCTAAAAATTATAAAGAAGGAAAATGAAGGGTTAAAATCTTGGCAAAAAATGATTTTATTATTAATTTTCTCAACAGCTATAGCTATTTATGGATATGCTTATTTAGGCACTAGTTTAAGAATGCCTTTTATAAATACAAAAATACCACTTGGTATTTTATATGTACCTTTTGTTATTATTTATTATACAGCAACTACAAATGCTGTAAATTTAACAGATGGATTAGATGGGTTAGCTACAACTGTTAGTATTTTAGTTTTAACATTCTTTGCAGTAGTTTCAAACAGTATGAATCATGAATCATTAGCGATATTTTCTCTAATTTTAGCAGGAGGATTATTAGGGTTTTTAAATTACAATGCTTATCCAGCTAAAGTATTTATGGGGGATACAGGTTCCCTAGCAATAGGTGGTGCAATTGCAACAATAGCTTTAATACTAGAATTACCTTTAGTATTATTTATTGTAGGAGGAATATATGTTTTTGAAACATTATCTGTAATACTACAAGTATCATCTTATAAGTTAAGAGGAAAAAGATTATTTAAAATGGCTCCAATTCATCATCATTTTGAACAAGTAGGTTGGAGTGAAATAAAAATAGTTAGCATATTTGCAGTGATAACTACAGTTTTATGTTTTGTAGGATTCATAGCCCTTTAATTATTGAATTGGAGGATTATTTATGAGAAAAAAAGAGAACAGAGTAAGAGTTGAGGAAATTGACTATGGTATATTTTATTCTGTCCTAATTTTATTAGCTATTGGAATAATAATGATTTATTCTGCTAGCTCATATTATGCTATGTTTAAAGATGGTGATAGCATGGTATATTTAAAGAAACAGATAATTTGGGCGATTACTGGACTTGTAGCTATGTTTTTAATGGCAAATGTTGACTATCATAAACTAAAAAAGATAACTCCACAGCTATTAATAATAACTGTACCTTTATTGATAGCAGTATTTTTCTTTCCAGCGGTAAATGGAGCTAAAAGATGGATTCAGATAGGTATGTTATCCTTTCAGCCGTCAGAACTAACTAAGTATGTAGTAGTATTGTTTTTGGCTTTAAGCCTTGATATAAAAGGAGATGGAGTTAAAAAGTTCTTTACAGGAATTGTACCTTACCTTGGAGTATCGGGTTTATTTTCAGCTATGATACTTGCAGAAAAAAATCTAAGTATTGCTGCAATTATTATGATAGTAACGTTTATAATGCTATTTGTAGCGGGAGGAAGGATCCAGGATCTTTTTGGGAAAGTAGCTCCAACGTTATTAATCGTAGTACTTATATTTATATTTAGTGAAGGTTATAGAAGAGCTAGGATGCTTAATTTCTTAAACCCTTGGAAAGATCCAGCAGGAGATGGGTACCAGTTAATACAATCTTTTTATGCATTAGGAGCAGGTGGTGTAACTGGCTTAGGGTTAGGTCAATCAAGACAAAAAACTTTATATATGCCAGAACCACATAATGACTTTATTTTTTCAATAATAGGTGAAGAAATAGGACTTATAGGATGTTTATTTATAATATCTTTATTTATTTTCTTTGTATGGAGAGGAATAAAGGTAGCTATGAAAGCGAAAGATACTTATGGAACGTTACTAGCAGTTGGAATAACATCAATTATTGCAGTTCAAGCTATTATAAACATTGCAGTTGTAACAGGATCAATGCCAGTTACGGGGGTACCAATGCCTTTTATAAGCTATGGAGGGACTTCTCTTGTTATTAATATGATAGCTATGGGAATACTTTTGAATATATCACGGCAAATAGAAAGATAATAAGAAACAGTTGCATAAATTTAGTTGTGTAACTGTTTTTTTTATAAAAAGGCTTAAAGAATCTTAAATTATTATAAAATATTTAAAAATAATAAAAAAATAATGAAAAAATAACAATTAAGTGATATTATTATTATAGAGTATAACATTATGTAAAAGTGGGAGAAATATGAATAAGGATATAAGTAAATTTATAAGAAAAAGGAAGAGAAGTAAAATAATAAAAAAAGTAACATTATGGTTATTTATTATCATTATTGGAATAATAATCTTTGTATATAAAGCACCTTTATTTAATTTGAAAAAGATTAATATTAGTGGATTAGTTTCACTAACAGATGAAAGTATTCAAGAAGTTTTAAAATATGAAATAGGTCAAAATGTTTTTACTATTGACTATAAAGAAATGGAAAAGAATTTAACTACAAACCCCTATATTAAAAAGGTTAAAATATCAAAAAAAGGAATTAATCAATTAAATATTGGAATACAAGAAAGCAAGATAGGGTTTTATATTGAAAAAGAAGGTAAGTTTTATACAATAAATAATGAAGGTGTAATAGTAGAAGAATTAACAGATATTATAGATAAAAAGTTAATAAGTATTTATGATATTGATATAAAAGATAATAATATTGGAGATAAAATATCAGAAGATAATAATATTTATAGTGTTCTTGATGAATTTTATAAAATGAAAGAAGTATTACCGGAGGATTATACAATAAGTAGAGTAGGTATAAAAGATTTAAACAATATAAATTGTTATATAAAAGAGATTAAGATAATCATTGGTAATGAATTAGATATGAAAGATAAAATGAATTTAGCATTAAATGCTATTGATCAAGGAACAATTAAAAAAGGTTATATAGATATGAGTTTTAATGGAAAACCAATATTAAAAGAAGAAGAGTAAAAGGAGTGTTATAATTGAAAAAAGTTACATCACAAATATTTGTTGCTGTTGTTTGTGCATTTTTAGGATTTTTATTAGCAAACCAATTTAAATTAATAAATTCAAAAAATCATTCTAATAATATAAAACAAAATACAGATATATTAGCAGAGATAGATGGACTTAAAAAAGAAAAAGATGAGTTAGTAAAATCAAATAGTACTCTTTCAGAAGAACTGAAAAATTTAGAAGAAACTATAGCAAATGAAGGTGTAGTGGAAGCTGAAATAAAAAAACAACTAGATAATACAAGAATGAATCTTGGATTAGTAGATGTTAAAGGGCCTGGAATTATTATAACAATTACTCCTAAGACTAGCATATTTGGATCAAGTAGCACAGATGGTACAAGAGATATAAGTGAAGACGAAATAATACATGTTGTTAATTCTCTTAGATATGTAAAGGCAGAAGCTATTTCTGTAAATGATTATAGGTTAACACCACAAACAGGTATTAAAAATTCGGGAAATTGGATTTGGGTAGGATCTATAGGAACTCAGAAAATTAACCCTAAAGAGAAAATAGTTATTAAAGCAATAGGTGATAAGAAGGCCTTAAATGTGATAGCAACTTTTGTAGGAACTTTAGATTATGGGGCACTTCAAAATTATTATAGCGAAGTAAAAGAGAGTGATGAAATTATTATTACAAAAACTACTCAAACATTAAAAAATGAGTATGTGAAACCTATAAATTAGAAAGGGGTTTATAATATGATAGCATTTATTGGTCTTTTAGTTGGAATACTTTTAGGCTTATTATTAGAAATTAATATACCAGAGACTTTATCCCCTTATTTATCTGTTGCTATACTGGCATGTTTAGACTCAGTATTTGGAGCAATAAGAGCATCTTTAGCTAAAAATTTTAAAGCTGATATATTTATATCTGGATTTTTTGGAAATGCAGCTTTAGCAGCAGCTTTGGCTTACTTAGGAGATAAACTTGGAATTCCAATATATATAGCAGCGGTTATAGTTTTTGGTAGTAGAATTTTTGATAATTTTGCAGTTATAAGAAGAATAACCTTAGAAAGATTTAAAAGTCATAAAAGAGGTGAATAAATGAAGAATATAAAAAGTAAGATTTTCATTTTATTAGCCTGTATTATAATAGGATTTTTAATTTCTAATAATATTACTGTAAATAAAAACAGAACAAATGTATCTTTAAATGCATTAGAATATAAAAATGCAGTAGACCAAAGAAATAAGTTATATAATGAGATAGATATTATAAAAAGTAATAATATAGATTTAAGATATAATATAAATAAATATAAAGCTAATGATCCAGAAGCTAATAAACGATTAGTAGAGGAAATGAGGAAAAACTTAATTGATTATGGAGCTTTAAGTGGAACTATGAATGTAACTGGTAGGGGGGTTGTTTTAAGAGTTAAAGATGGAGTGTATGATAAGGTTTTAGATACTAATGATGATATTATGAGAAAATTACTTCATGAAGATGATATGGCCTTAATATTAAATGAAATAAGAAATACATCTGCAGAAGCTATAGCTATTGAAGATCATAGAATTTTACCTAGTACAGGAGTTAGTTGTCATGTAGCATTTATAGGATTTGAAGATGAAACTAAGGAATCAGGACCTTTTAATATATATATAATAGGAGACCCTGAAGAAATAAAAGCTTCTCTTTTTTCTGAAAATGGTCATATTCAAAATCTGATTTTAAGAGAAATAAAAGTAGATATTGAAATTAGAGAAGAAATTACTATAACTAAAACAAATCAAATTACTGATGCCAAATATATGGAGAGAACAGAAGGTAATTAAAATATAAAAAAATTTTTTAAATTAAAGGAATTTATTATTTAGTGAAGAATATGTACATTATGTAAATAAGTTTTTGTAGGAGGTTTAAATGGAGATTAAAGAAAATATAAAAAGGATAAAAGATGATCTTCCTAACAATGTTACTTTATTGGCTGTTTCTAAGACTAAATCTTTAGAAGATATAATAGAAGCATATAATAATGGACAAAGGGATTTTGGTGAAAATAAAATTCAAGAGCTTATTGAAAAAGAAGAATTATTAAATAAAGATATTAGATGGCACTTAATTGGTAATTTACAAACTAATAAGGTTAAATATATTGTAGGAAAAGTTCATTTAATACACTCTTTATCTAGTATAAAATTATTACAAAAGATAGAATTAGAATTTTCAAAAAAAGATTTTATAGCTAATACTTTAATACAAATTAATATAGGCAGAGAAGAAAATAAAACAGGAATTTTTGAAGAAGAGTTAGAAGATTTAATAAAAGAAGTTGAACTTTGCAATAATTGTAAGGTAAAAGGAATAATGACAATAATTCCTAAAGGAAATAAAGAAGAAAATAGAAAATACTTTAAAAAAGTAAAAAATATTTTTGATGAACTAAATAAAAGAAAGTTTAAGAATATTACTATGGAAATTCTGTCTATGGGTATGACAAATGATTATATGGAAGCTATAAAAGAAGGGTCAACTTTAATAAGAGTAGGACAAGGAATTTTTGGAAGAAGAAATATTTAGGAGGAAATAATAATGGGTAATATGTTTGGTAAATTTAGAGAAATAATTGGAATGGGCGATTATGATGATGAATTCGATGAAATAGAAGATTCAATGGAGGAAGATAGTGGAATTCAAGAAGATATAGAACCAATTTTTTCAAAACAAAAAGGTAATAAAGTTGTAAACATTCATTCAGCATCTACAGCAAAGGTTATGATTACAAAACCTAATGATTACGATGATGCAAGAGAAATAGCAGATGCAATTAAAGCAAGAAAGATAGTATTAGTTAATGCTACAACATTAGAAACAAAGGTTGCTCAAAGATTAGTTGATTTTATTAGTGGCTCTTGTTATGTTTTAGGAGCTACATTACAAGAAATTGAAAATAGGGTATATTTATTATCTCCATCAAATGTAGAAGTTACAAATGAACTTAAAAATGAATTAAGTTCAAAAGCTTTATTTAATTGGAATAAATAGGAGGAGATTTAGATAAATAAAGAAACTATTTTAAGTTATTTTAATGAGGAAGAGGAAAAAGATGCAATAAAGGTTTATGAAAAGTATAAATTAGCTTATGAAAAAGATATACCTGTATTTACGAGTTCTTTTTTAAATCCTAATTTATGGAGTTTTTTTGAATATAATTGTAGAAATGAAAAGTTTCAATTTGAAGCTAATGGAATATTTAGCGAATCAGAAAGAAGAATGGTTTCATTTAATAATATTTATGATGTTCCTTTTCCTATAATAATTTTAAAAATAGAAAATAAATCAAGTTTTTCAACACTTAAACATAAAGATTATTTAGGAGCTATTATGTCTTTAGGAATAGAACGAAATAAACTAGGAGATTTAATTTTAATAGAGAATTCTTGTTATTTGCCTGTAACTGAAGATATAAGCAATTATATTATTTTGAATTTAAATAAAATAGGAAGATCTCCAGTAGAAATAAAGGTAATTGAAGATTTACATAAGGTACCTTCTTTACAATTTGAAGAAATTATTATAAATGTAAAATCATTAAGAATAGATTCTGTAGTAGCAAAACTAATAAATGCTTCAAGAAGTATAGGCGTTCAATTTATTGATAATGGAAAGGTTCTTTTAAACTATGTAAAATCTAAAGATAAAAGTCAAGAGATTAAATTTGATGATAGGATAACCATTAGAGGTACCGGAAAATTTATTATAGGTAATCTAATTGGCGATACAAAAAGTGGTAAACATAAAATTTTAGTAAAAAAATATAAATAGAGGTGATTTTTATGAAGCTTACTCCAATGGATATAAGCAATAAGGAGTTTAAGAAAAGTTTTAGAGGATATGATAGTGACGAAGTTGATGAATTTATAAATGAAATAATTGAAAATTATGAAGAACTTTATAAAGAAAATTCAAGAATGAAGGAAAATCTATCAAGAGTAAATGAAAAATTAGAGCATTATGTTAAGATTGAAAATACAATACAAAACACATTATTACTTGCACAAAATGCAGCAGAACAAGCAAGAGAAAGCTCTCAAAAGGAAGCTGAATTAATAACAAGGAATGCTAATGAAACTGCAAAGAAGATATTAGATAAATCTCATAATGATGTTATATCAATTAATGATGAGTATGAAAAAGTTAAACAAGATTTTATAAAGTTTAGGGCAAAGTTTAGAAACTTTATGAATGCTCAAACAGAAACCTTTGATGAATTAGAAAAGGATTTAATTAAAAATTACAATGTATTAGAACCTATTAAGGAAGTTGCAGTTGATAAAATTGAAATTACTAATAAAAACATAGAAGAAATAGAAGAAGAGTATAATGATGATATGTCTGAAATAAAAAGTTTCTTCGCAAAAAATTAATTTTTAAATTAATACATAAAATCCGTTTTATACGGATTTTTTCTTTCTTTAAAATTTATATTGAGGTATTAGTATTAAATGTATTATAATATGTAAAGATTAAGAGAAATATGGAGATTTTATAAAATGAAAGAAATAATATTTAAAATAGAAGGAAAAGATATGGGAATAAGAATAGACAAATATTTATCTTTAGTTATAGAGGGAAAATCAAGATCCTTTATTCAGGGGTTAATAGATTCAAATTTGATTCTTGTTGATAATAAGGTAGTTAAGAGTAATTATAAATTAAAAAAAGAAGATGAAATAGAAATTAAAATGCCAGAACCTATAGAATTAGAGGTTAAAGCAGAAGAAATGAATTTAGATATAATATATGAAGATCAAGATATAGTAGTAGTGAATAAGGATAAAGGAGTAGTTGTACATCCGGCACCAGGAAACTATACAGGGACATTAGTAAATGGGTTACTATACCATTGCAAAGATCTTTCAGGTATTAATGGAGTTATTAGACCTGGAATAGTTCATAGAATAGATAAAGATACATCAGGAATATTAGTTATAGCTAAAAATGATGAAGCTCATAACAGTTTAGCAGTGCAATTTAAAGACCATAGCATAAAAAGGGAGTATTATGCTTTAGTGGAAGGAAGGTTTTCTAAGGAAGAGGGAACTATAGATAAGCCACTAGGAAGAAATAAAAAAGATAGATTAAAGATGGGAATAGTTTCAGATGGCAAACAAGCTGTAACCCACTATAAAGTATTAGAACAATATGATAATAATATGTCTTTAGTTAAATGTATTTTAGAAACAGGAAGAACTCATCAAATTAGAGTACATATGGCTTCTATTAGTCATCCTTTAGTAGGAGATGAGGTTTATGGAAGTAAAAAGCAAAAATTAAAATCTTCAGGGCAAGTTTTACATGCTAAAACTCTTGGGTTCATTCATCCAAGAGATAATAAATATATAGAATTTAATTCGGAGTTACCAGAATATTATAAAGAAATACTTGAAAAATTAAGAGGGTAGAGGTGGAAAATTTGAGATTAAAGGCAAGTTTATTAGATGAAAAGGCAATTAATAGAACTTTAATAAGGATTTCTCATGAAATTATAGAAAAAAACAAAGGTACGAAAGATGTTGTTTTAGTGGGTATAAAAAGAAGAGGATACCCAATTGCAGAAAGGATAGCTAAGAATATAGAAGATATTGAAGGGGAAAAGGTCCCCGTAGGTTATGTAGATATTAAGCTTTATAGAGACGATATAACAGAGATTAAAGGTGAACCTATGATTAATAATATAGACCTTGGAGTAAATATTATTGGGAAAAAAGTTATACTAATAGACGATGTATTATTTACTTGTAGAACTGTTAGAGCAGCAATAGATGCGTTGATGGATTCAGGTAGACCAGAACAAATTCAACTAGGAGTTCTTATTGATAGAGGACATAAAGAGTTACCAATTAGAGCAGATTATGTAGGAAAGAATATACCAACTTCAAAAAATGAGATTATAGCTGTAGAAATTACAGAAATAGATGGAGAAGACTCAGTAAAAATATATGAAGAAGATTAAAGGAGATATAATGGAATATAATTTAATTGCAACCACAACCTTTGGAATTGAAGGAATAACAGCAAAAGAGCTTAAAGCTTTGGGCTATGAGGATTTAAAAACTGAAAATGGTAAGGTTCATTTTCAAGGAGATGAAATGGATATTGCTATTGCAAATATACATTTAAGAACATCTGATAGAATATTAATAAATATGGGAGAATTTAAAGCTTTAAGTTTTGAAGAACTATATCAAGGAACTAAAAAGATAAAATGGAATGAAATAATTCCCGTAGAAGGGATTATGCATGTTAATGGTAAGTCTGTAAATTCAACATTACATAGTGTACCAGACTGTCAATCTATAGTTAAAAAGGCTATAGTAGATAGCATGAGTAATGCATATGGAGTAAAACAATTTGAAGAGTCAGGCCCCTTATATAAAATTGAAGTATCTATACTAAAAGATAATGTAACTTTAACAATCGATACTTCAGGGCCAGGATTACATAAAAGAGGCTATAGACAAGAAGCAGGAATCGCACCTCTTAAAGAAACTTTAGCAGCTTCTATGGTGTTAATATCAAGATGGAATGAAATTTCTCAATTAATAGATCCGTTTTGTGGTTCAGGAACTATATTAATAGAAGCAGCTATGATAATGCAAAATATAGCACCAGGAATGTTTAGAAGCTTTACTTGTGAAACTTGGCCAACAATGGATGAAGATGTTTTTGAACAGGTAAGAGAAGGCGCAGAAAGAGCTATTAAAAATAAAGATATTAGCTTAATAGGCTATGATATAGATGGAAGTATTTTAAAGGTAGCAAGAAGCAATGCGGAAAAAGCAGGTGTAAGTAAATATATAGAATTCCAAAAAAGAGATTTTAGAGATTTTTCTACAGGAAATAAGTATGGCTTTATTATATCAAACCCTCCTTATGGCGAAAGATTAGGCGAGAAAAAAGAAATAGAAGAACTATATAAAGTATTTGGAGAGTATAAGAAAACTTATGATAATTGGGATTATAATATTCTTACTTCTTTTGAAGGGTTTGAGAAGCCTTTTGGAACAAAATCTTCTAAGAATAGAAAATTATATAATGGTAAGATTAAATGCTATTATTATCAATATTTTGATAATAAAACAGTTAAAAATGAAGGAAATATGTTAGTTAATCATATTTAAAAAGGAAGTCGTAAGACTTCCTTTTTTTAAGGAATTATAATAGCTTATCCTATGTTCACATTTTTATTTTAATATTTTATTATCATCAAAGTTGAAACTATTATATAATTCTGGATTTGCAAGTATTGTATTATTAGTATGATAAATTACCATACCTGGTTTAGAACCATTTGGCTTCTTCAAATTCTTAACCTTTGTATAATCAACAGGAACTTTAGTAGAATTTTTAGCTTTACTATAGTAAGCTGCTAAAATAGAAGCTTCTTCTAATGATATATCACTAGGATTTTCAGAGGTAATAATTACATGGGAACCTGGAATGTTTTTAGTATGAAGCCATATATGATTTTTATTTGCAAACTTTAAGCTTAAATAGTCATTTTGAATATTATTTTTTCCAATATAAATATCTATACCTTCAGAAGATATTATGTGAAGAGGTTTTGATGACTTCTCTTTTTTGTTGTTACTTTGAGATTTTTTATATCTTAAATATCCACTTTCAATAAGTTCTTTTTTTATATCATCAATTTCTAAATAAGATTCGCAATTTAAAATATTTGTTAAAACAGAATTTAAATATTTAAGTTCTTCTTCATTTTTTTCAAGTTGCTCATAAGCAGCTTCTTCAGATTTCTTCAGTTTATTATATTTTTTATATAATTTTTGAATATTTTCAGAAGGACTCTTATTTTCATCTAAATCAATAGTTATATATTCCTCTTCTTCTTTATAAAAATTAAGTAAAGTTATTTCTTTTTGACCTTTCTTTAATTGATAAATATAAGAAGTTAATAAATCTCCTTTAATTTTATATGAATTTTTTGTTTTACAATCTTTTAATGTAATATTAAGTTTCTTAGATTTATTTTCACAACGATCAATATTAGTATTAATTAATTTTTGTAAATCAGAGGATTTATTTAATAATCTATCTTGTTTATCCTTTGTTGAAAAAAAATTGTCAAGAAGGATGTTTGGATTTTCAACTTCAATATAATTATAATTAACAAAATCTAATGGAACACAATGAAAATCTTTAAAAACATTTTGATCTTTATAAATTCTATAAGAAAAGTTATCATCTAAATTTAATATAAAATTTTTAAAGAAATTAAAAATATAGTCAATATTTATGTTATTATTATACTGTAGTAATTTTTTGTAAATGCCTTCTGAAAGAGATTTTCCTATACCAGTAAAGGTCTGTGAAAAGAAGTTTTTATCTAATTCAATATGATTAGTACTTAAGAATTCATTAAATTCTTCTTTAGTAAAGGTATATGGGTTAAGCTTAGTAGATTTTGGAGGATAAACATAAGTAGCACCAGGATATGAAACTCTAAAAGAGTTTACATCTTGATAGACATGTTTAATACATTCCATTATTTTATTATCTCTTTCTCTAACTAAAGTTATATTACTATGACGTCCCATTATTTCAACGATTAACAAATACTTACTATCAAAACCAAGTTCATCAGTAGATTCTATATGAATTTTTATTAATCTATCACCGTCAATTTGAGAAATGTCAGTTATTTTACCACCTATTAAATATTTTCTCATAACCATGGTAAACATAGGTGCTTTAATAGGGTTAGGCTTTATTGCTTCAGTTAAATGAATTCTTGGAAATTTAGAAGAAGCGGATAATAATAACTTAATATTTTTTCTATCTTTTCTAAGAGTTAGAATTACTTCATCTTTTTCGGGTTGATTGACTTTATCAATTTTAGAATTTATTAGTGATTTTTTTAAATTATATACTAAACTATATAAATAGACACCATCTAAGGCCATAATGATCATCCTTTCTTTGGTAATACAATAAGGTTAGTATACATTTAAATAAAAGATATATCAATGGGGCAATATTATAAAGAATATAAATAAGAAATAAGAAATAAGTTTTAATAAATAGATAGAAATGGGTTAGAGGTAAAATGATTAGATTAATTAATAATAAATTTGTTTACATTGCAGTAATTGCACTTCTTATTCCAATTATGTTAATTGGATGTACAAAGAAGGAAGATGAAGTTATTGAACAGTTAAAAATGAATAAAGGTGCTATTGCATTAGATAAAAATGGCAGTTATGAAATATATAATTATAATAAAGGAAATTATGAAAAAATAGATAGTGATGATATTATCACAGCCTACAATAGTGAAAGTAAGAAATTTATATATAATGAAAAAGGTGAATATAAGATAAACCATAAGGGGAAAAGTATTACAATTGAAGAAAATAATATATTACAAAATCCTAAGTTATCTTCAGATGGAAGTTATATTTCTTATTTTATTAAAGGTGATTATCTAGATTTAAAAATAAAGGATATGGAAACCTTAGAATATGTTAATATTAATAGCAATGTTTCTATATCTGGAAATTTAGTTGATTGGATTAGAAAAGACATACTAGTTTATTATGGGATAGATAATAATAAGACTAATGGCATTTTTACATATAATATAAAAAGTGGTGAAGAAAAGTTATTATATAAGCTAGATAAAGGGTATATAGAGTTTA
>JARIDB010000061.1 GCA_029257045.1 Clostridium sp. | reverse complement strand
AAAACTTAGGGTCATTTAAAGAGCCACAAAAAGCTTATGAAGTTTATTGCCAAGCTAGAAATGAGAGGGCAAGAGAATTGGCTGAAAGATATAAAAATCAAATTGACCCAAAGGTATATAGAGCATTAATGGAGTATAGCGAAGTTTGGTTTGATGTTTTAAGATTGCCTAATGAGTAAGATGTAAAGTTTTTATTTTGTAATTGAATACTGAAATATATATTGGAAATAATAATAGATATATTTGAATAACGTGTGCCATCTTTTAGAAAATAACGTGTGCGAGTGTAGTATTAATGCCACTTTGAATGGTGTAAAGCAAAGCTCACGTTGAAATGATGGGTCTTATTGGAATGGGTAACAACCCAATGGTAGGAGCTACTGTTGCAGTTGCTGTTGCTGTAGAAGAAGCAATGAGCAAATAATAAATTTACTTATAAAAAGATAAAAGACTATGATCAAATAGGATTCCCTATTTAATCATAGTCTTTTTTAGTATAGGAAATTATGAAGTTTTTTAAATTTAAATTTATAATTACATAAAGAATTTAGCACTTTAATATTAAAATATAAAATTCAATAAATAAGTATATTTATTAAAAGAATCTTATAAAAAAAGATTATAAGATTCTATTATGTTAAAAAAATATATATAAAAATAAAAAATTGAAAATAAATAGCAAAGATGTTATTGACAAATAATGCCTTTAAAGATATTATTTATATAAGATGCAAAGTCTATATTTTTACATAAAAGGGAAAATATGTAGTCTTTGTTTTTTTATACCTTAATGGTATAAGGCATAATAAATGGGGTAAATTATTATGTAAAATTTTAAATTAATATATATTTAAATTTTTAAAAAGATAAAAAGGGGGAAATATAATGAAAAAGAAATTAGTAACTCTATTAACTGTTGCTTTAAGTGGGATGCTACTATTAAGTGGTTGTAAAAAAGCACCAGAAACAACTGAGGATTCAGGAACTACAACTCCACCAGCTGCATCAGATGCTGTAGAAGGATATATTCCAGCTAGTGATCCAAGTAAAAATCCAATAAAAGAAAGAAAGGATACTTTAGTAATAGGTATTGATGCTCCAGAAGAGGTGTTTAATCCACTTTATGCAGAATCTGCTTATGATGCTTATGTAACTGAATCTATATTTAAAGGGTTAGTTAGTGTAGATGGAAAGGGATTACCAGTAGAAGCTTTAGCGGAAAATTATAAAACTTCTGATGATGGATTAACATATACATTTAAATTAAGAGATAATGCAAAGTTTTCAGATGGAAGTAAAGTAACAGCTGATGATGTAGCTTTTACAATTACAGTAGCATGTGATCCGAATTATGATGGAGTTCATGATTTTGTAAATGCAACAGGTGTAAAAGGGGCAAAAGCATATAAAGATAGTACAGCAACATTTGTTGAAGGTATTAAAGTTATAGATGAACAAACAATTGAATTTACTTTAGAAAAAGTAAATTCTGACGCTATATATGATTTCACAGTAGAAATATTGTCAAAAGCTTATTATGGAAAAGACTACACACAAGGAAATTTAGATTATATAAAGAGTTTCCACAAGACTCCGATGGGAGCAGGTGCTTATAAATTAGTTGAAACAAAGGCTGGACAAGAAGTTATTCTTGTAGCTAATGAAAACTACTATTTAGGAGAACCTAAAATTAAAAACCTTATTTATAAAGTAACATCAGAAGAAACAAGAATTCAAATGCTACAAACTGGTGAAATAGATATGGATATGGTTACTGTTAGCAAAGATAATGTTGACATGATAAAAGGATTAGAATTCTTAGATCTTCATATATTCCCAACTAACGGTTATGGATATATTGGTATAAATTTTAAAAATGATAAATTTAAAGATGTAAAAGTAAGACAGGCTTTAGCTTATGGTCTAAACAGAGCAGAAGTTGTTAATGCAGTTTATGAAGGTGGATTTGCAGACGTTATAAACGTTCCACAATCAAAAGAATCTTGGGCTTATTATCCAGGAGATAATAAATATGATTTTGACTTAGAAAAGGCTAAATCTCTATTAGAAGAAGCAGGTTGGAAAGTTGGAGCGGATGGAATTAGAGAAAAAGATGGTGTTAAATTAACAATTAAATTTACAGCAAGTACACCAAATCCTGTTAATGAAGCTTTAATACCAGTTGCTCAAGCTAACTATAAAGAAATTGGAGTTGGATTTGAAGCAGAACAAATGGACTTTAATGCAGTTAGAGAAAAAGTAACTAACGGAAGTGTTGAAATGTTCTTTATGGCATGGGGACTAACTCCATCACCAGATGCAACTAATATATTTGGGACTGAAGGTTCACAAAATAAGACTGGTTATGCAAATGCAAGAGTTGATGAACTTTACAAAAAAGCTTTAGAAGAAACAGACACAGAAAAGAGAAAAGAGCTATATAAAGAAGTTTATCAAATATTAAATGAAGACTTACCATACATCTACTTATATCAAAGAAGAGATATGTGGGTTGTTAATTCAAGAGTTAAAGGCTTTGAAAATGAAATTACTCCATATAAAAAGTTTACAAGAAGTCTTCACAAGCTAACATTAGAATAGTATAAAAATAAGGTGCTCAACTTAGAAGGTTGAGCACTATTAATATAAGGAGGAGTAAATATGGCAACTTATTTAAGTAGAAGATTTCTACAAATGGTAATTGTATTATTTGGAGTATCTTTAATGGTATTTTTTATAATTGCAAAGGCACCAGGAGATTATGTTAGTGGTAATGCTAATGCAAATATGACAGAAGAAAAAAAAGAAGAACTTAGGGAAAGTATGGGACTTGATAAACCAACAGGACAAAGATACTTAATTTGGATGAAAAATTCATTAAAAGGAAACTTTGGAGAATCTTTAAAGTTTAAACAACCTGTATTAAGTGTTGTTAATACTTATGTATGGAACTCATTTATTTTATCTTTAGCAGCATTTATAGGGAGTATAGTTATTGCAATACCTATAGGGATAATTTCTGCTACCAAACAGTATTCTCTAGTAGATGGATTTTTCACAGTGTTAGCATTAATAGGTATATCTCTACCAGCATTCTTTTTAGGATTACTTATAGTTAAGTTTTTTGCCTTTGATTTAGCTCGTTTCCCAACAGGAGGGATGATATCAACAGGTAGTAATTTCACTGGTATGCAATATGCAATGGATGTATTTAAGCATATGATTTTACCTTTTTTAGTTTTAACTGTAGTTCAAGTAGGTTCCTTAATGAGATATACAAGAACAAGTATGCTTGAAGTTATAAGACAAGATTATGTAAGAACAGCGAGAGCTAAAGGGCTTAAGGAATCGGAAGTGATTTATAAACATGCATTAAGAAATGCATTAATTCCAATAGTAACAATATTAGGATTATCATTGCCAGGTTTATTTAGTGGAGCTATGATAACAGAAAGAATATTTGCTTGGCCTGGAATTGGTAAAATAGCCTTTGATTGTTTAGCATCAAGAGATTTTCCTTTTTTAATGGCCTTTAATATGATGATGGCTTTACTTACTTTAATAGGAAACCTAATAGCTGATATATCTTATGCAGCTGTTGATCCTAGAATAAGGTTAAAGTAAGGAGGTGAATTTATGAATACTAAAATTGAAAAAAATAGACTTGAAGAAAGTATTATATATAAAAGTAAATCGGTATCACCATGGACTTTAGTTTTTAGAAGGCTTAGAAAGAATAAACTTGCTATGGTTGGATTTGGAATATTAATATTTATGATTTTATTCTCATTGATAGGACCTTTTTTTACTCAATATGGACCAGATGAAATGAATTTTGCTATGAAAAAGCAAGGGCCAAGTGTTTACTACCTATTAGGTACAGACCTTTTAGGAAGAGATATTTTAACTAGGCTTATGTATGCTGGTAGGGTATCTTTAGCCGTAGGTATTGTAGCTGTCGTAGTTGAAGTAGTAATAGGAGGTGCAGTAGGTGCTATTGCTGGATTTTATGGTGGATTTATAGATTCATTTCTAATGAGAATTGTTGATATATTCTTATGTGTACCTTTCTTACCAATACTTATAATTATAGGGGCTATAATGTCTGATTATAATATTGGTGCAAATACAAGAATTATGTACTTAATGTTTATAATAGGAGCTCTATCTTGGCCAAGTATTGCAAGACTTGTAAGAGGTCAAATATTGTCTTTAAGGGAACAAGAATTTATGCAAGCAGCAGAGGCTTTAGGACTTACAGATTCAAAAAAGATATTTAAACATTTACTACCAAATGTTATACCACAAATTATTGTATCTTGTACCTTAAGTATTGGAGGAGCAATAATGACAGAATCAGCTTTAAGCTATCTTGGAATGGGAGTTACCCCACCACAGGCTTCTTGGGGAAATATGATTCAAGCAGTAAGTAATTTTATTGATTTAATGACTAGGCCATGGCTTTGGGTACCACCTGGTATATGTATATTTTTAACGGTTATGTCTATAAACTTACTTGGAGATGGACTTAGAGATGCTCTAGATCCTAAACTAAAGAAATAGGAGGTAAGAAAATGAGCAATAATTTAGTAGAATTCAAAAATTTAAGTACTTATTTTTATACAGAAGCAGGAACTGTTAAAGCTGTTAATGATATTAGTTTTAAAGTTAAAAGAGGAGAAGTTGTTGGCATTGTTGGAGAATCTGGTTGTGGTAAAAGTGTAACAGCTATGAGTTTAATGAGGATAGTTGACTCTCCTGGTAAAATAGTTGCAGGAGAAATCCTATATAATGAAGAAAAAGAAGTAAATGGACAATTAATATATGAAGAGAAAGATATATTGAGATTAAGTGATAAGGAAATAAGAGATATTAGAGGAAATGAAATATCAATGATATTCCAAGAACCTATGACATCTTTAAACCCAGTATTTACAATAGGAAAACAAATTATGGAGTCAGTTTTGCTTCATAATAAGATAACTAAAGCAGAGGCAGAAGTAAAAGCTATAGAAATGATTGATTTAGTAGGAATTCCAGATGCAGAAAGAATGCTTGGGAGGTATCCTCATGAACTAAGTGGAGGTATGAGACAAAGAGTAATGATAGCCATGGCTTTAAGCTGTAA
>JARIDB010000147.1 GCA_029257045.1 Clostridium sp. | reverse complement strand
ATTCTAAATTAATGTCATTAGGTGGATTAATATATTTATTAATGATTATTGCAATTATAACACCTACAACAGTTTCTATTGTTCTAATAAAGGAATAAGCTAGAGGGGTAATATCAGTAACAGGGTCAATTATAATAGCTAAGATAACTATTGAGGAAATAGAAGATGCTGCAGGTTTATTAATTAAATTACACAAATATATTATTAAAGATACACTAAGAGCTCCAATTAAGAAGGAGTAATTATACAGGTTTGCATACTCTATAATGTATAAAATGATAACTCCCAATATACCACCTATAAGTGTCCCAATCAATCTATTTATACCAATTTCTAATGAATCTTCAATAGTGCTTTGCATTGAGATAATTGCTGCAATTGGAGCAAATAAGGATTTAGGAAAGATTAATAAACATATAAGAACAGCAAGACCTGTCTTTATATTTCTATATCCTATATTAGGTAACTTTAAAATTTTCATAAATAATATACCCCCCATAAAAATTTATATAATATATAAATATTAGTAATATAATTACATTTAATTAATATTATAGTACATATTTTAGAATTCTACATCAATTTTAGTAAATATTAGAAATATATAAATTGTTTTAGGTTTATGTAGCTGTTGATTTAAATAAGAATTGAAAATTTAAATATTAAATATATAATTAAATATATATTATACAATTGAGTTTTAAGTAAGGATGGATTATATGGATTTTTGGATGATTTTATTAATGGCGGATATGATACCGATAGGTTTATTTATTTTGGGAGGATACTACGAAACCAAATACAGTAGATACCCAGAAGTGAAAAAGGGATATAAAAATAAATATACAGTACTAAATAAAGTAGCATGGGAATATGGAAATAAATTAGCTTCAAAAATATATGGTACTGCAGGAACAGCTCTTTTAGTTTTAAATACAATAATATTATTTATCTTTGGAGAAAATGCATTTATAACAACATTGTTTATAAGTTTTATGTGTACAGTTTTGTCTAGAATTATTATAGAAAAGCTATTAGAGAAAAAGTTTAAAAATACTACCAAATAAGTTTGACAGTATTTTGAATATAGAATATTATATAATAGAAATGCAACGATAAGAAGAGTAGTAAAGAAGAGAGTTTAAAGAGAACTAGGGTAGGTGAAAACTAGTAACATATTTTTTACGAAGATGGCCTTTGAGCATACCTTTTGAGCTTGATGTTTTTTAGTTTAAGTAAAATTGGTACGGTAACAACCGTTATATTGTAAGGTGAAGAAGATTCACTTAATAAGATATTTATTGTGAGATAAATATAAAATAGAGTGGTAACGCGTATAATACGTCTCTATATAGGTAATTAAACCTATATAGAGACTTTTTTATTTTTAATTTAGGAGGAAGAAAGCATGAATAAGAAGACATTTTATATAACAACACCAATTTATTACCCATCAACAAAGCTTCATATAGGAAATACTTATACAACAGTGGCAGCAGATGCTTTAGCTAGATATAAGAGATTAACAGGATATGATGTAATGTTTTTAACAGGAACAGATGAACATGGACAAAAGATACAAACAATAGCAGAAGCTAAGGGAATAACACCAAAGGAACATGTAGATGAAGTGGTAGCGGGAATAAGAGACCTTTGGGAAATGATGAATATTAAATATGATAAGTTCATAAGAACAACTGACGATTATCACATAAAGGCTGTTCAAGATATATTTAAAAAGTTATATGATAAGGGAGATATATATAAATCATCATATGAGGGTTTATATTGTACACCTTGCGAATCTTTCTGGACTGAAACTCAATTAGTAGAAGGAAAGTGTCCTGATTGCCAAAGAGATGTACAAAAGGCAAAAGAAGAGGCTTATTTCTTTAAAATGAGCAATTATTCAGATAGATTAATTAAGCATATAGAAGATAATCCAGAGTTTATACAACCTGAATCAAGAAAAAATGAAATGTTAAATAACTTCTTAAGACCAGGTCTTCAAGATCTTTGTGTTTCAAGAACTAGTTTTAATTGGGGGATACCAGTAACCTTCGATGAAGGTCACGTAGTATATGTTTGGATAGATGCATTATCAAACTATATAACAGCTTTAGGTTATGGAAGTGAGAATACAGATTTGTATAAAAGGTTTTGGCCAGCAAATGTTCATTTAATAGGAAAAGATATATTAAGATTCCATACAATTTATTGGCCAATAATGTTAATGGCTTTAGATGTTGAACTTCCAAAACAAGTATTTGGCCATGGATGGTTACTAGTAGATGGTGGGAAGATGTCAAAATCTAAAGGTAATGTAGTAGATCCTGTAACTTTAGTTCAAAACTTTGGAGTTGATGCAGTAAGGTACTACTTGCTTCGTGAAATACCATTTGGGTCAGATGGATTATTTAATAATGAAATATTTATAAAAAAAATAAATTCAGATCTTTGTAATGACTTAGGAAACCTAGTTTCAAGAACAGTTGCAATGATTGAAAAATACTTCGATGGAATTATTCCAGGTAATGATACTAAAGAAGCAATAGATGATGAGTTAATAAATATAGCATTAGAAACTCCTAAAAAGGTTGAAAAGGCAATAGAAGATTTAAGAATTCCAGAAGCTTTAGAAGGTATATTTGAACTTATAAGAAGGGCAAATAAATATATTGATGAAACAACCCCTTGGATATTAGCAAGAGATGAGGAGAAAAAGGCTAGACTTGGAACAGTTTTATATAATCTAATTGAATCACTTAGAATTGCATCGGTTCTATTATCAGCATTCTTGCCAGAAACAAGTGATAAGATGAATGAACAAATTAATGCTAAAAATACAAGTTACGATTCATTATCAAGCTTTAATGGAACAATAGTTGGAACTAAGGTTCAAAAAGGTGAAGCAATTTTTCCAAGAATAGATGTTGATAAAAAGATAGCTGAACTTGAGGCTATAAGAGAAGCTGAAATTGCTAAGAATACTCCAGTAAAAGTTGAAATGAAACCTATAAAAGAAGAAATAACCATAGAAGATTTTGAAAAGGTAGATTTAAGAGTAGTTAAAGTACTAGCTTGTGAACCAATTAAAAAAGCTAAAAAGTTATTAAAATTAACAGTTGATTTAAACGGAGAAGAAAGACAAGTGGTTTCAGGAATTGCAACTTACTATAAACCAGAAGAATTAGTTGGTAAATATGTAGTATTAGTAGCTAACTTAAAACCAGTTACTTTAAGAGGAGAATTATCACAGGGAATGATACTTGCAGCAGCAACGGATGATGATTTATTAAAGATAGTAAATCCAGGCGAATTACCTACAGGAAGCATAGTTAGATAAAGATGTATTTAGGAGGATATATATCCTCCTATTTTTATAATAATATATTTATGAATATGAGAAAAAGATGAAAAAGGAAAATAAGAAAAAGTTAGTAGCGGAATTTTATAATGAAGGAATAAACTCCTTCAAAGTTTAATAGATTTTATAGCCTAAACTAAGTTAAGGAGAAAATATGAATATAATAGTTGGAAATGCATGGCCTTATGCTAATGGTCCACTTCACTTAGGAAGAATTTCAGTTCTCCTTCCCGGGGATGTAATAGCAAGATATCATAGACTTATGGGAGATAACGTAATATTTTTATCAGGAACAGATTGTCATGGTACACCAGTTACCATAAGAGCTAAGGAAGAAGGTATAACACCATTAGAAGCTACAGAAAAGTATCATGAGGAATTTAAGAAGTGTTTTAAGGGGTTGGGTTTTTCTTTTGATATATTTTCAAAAACTCATTCAAGATATCACGAAGATAAGGTAAAGAACTTTATTTTAGAATTATATAATAAAGGATATATATATGAAAAAGAAATAGAAGAAATATATTGCAAGAATTGTAATGAATTTCTATCAGATAGATATATTATAGGTAAATGTCCTAAATGCAAAGAAGAAATAAGTGATGATTATTGTGAAAACTGCTCAGAGATAACAGAAAGTAATGAAATAGTAGATAAGAGATGTAAAATCTGTGGGAATAATCCAATTTTAAAAAAAACAAAGCATTTGTTTTTTAAACTATCTGAGTTTGAGAAAGATGTTAAAAGGCTTTTAATTAGACAAAGGAATTGGAGAGAAAATGCAGAAAAGATAGTTAAAAGGTATTTAGATGAAGGATTAAGAGATAAGGCTGTAACAAGAAACTTTAATTGGGGAGTAGATATTCCACTAGAAGGGTATGAAGATAAAAAAATCTATGTTTGGATAGAAGCGGTGATGGGATACTTAACTGCTAGTATGAAAGTGCTAGAGGCAAAGAATGAAGATTGGAGAGATTTTTGGGAAGGAGAAGATTCAAGAGTTTATTTTGTTCATGGAAAAGATAATATTCCATTTCATGCAGTAATATTTCCAGCAATTTTAGCAGGTCTTGGAATTAAGAATCCAAATCTTAGAGAAGTATCAAGTGAATATATGAAACTTGAAGGTAAAAGTTTTTCTTCAGTTAAAAATTGGGCGCTTTGGGCAAGCTATGTAATAGATAATTATAATGTAGATACCTTCAGATATTATCTTCTTTTAAATTCACCAGAAAATAGAGATACAGAATTTACTTGGAGAGATTTTGTAAATGTAGTTAATAGAGATTTAGTAAATAATTTGAATGGTTTTATAGAAGAGGTTTTTAAGATAACAAAAGAGAAATATAATAATCAAATTCCTAAAGGAGAAGTATCAAAGGAATTCATAGGAAAGATACTTAATTTATATTTTGATTTAGGAGATTATATAGAAGAAGGAAAATTTAAAAGTGGAATTTCTCTTATAAATTCATTTATTAGAAATTCAAAGAAAAACTTTGAGATAGAAGGTAAAAAACAAAACTTAAATAATAAGATTTATGAATCTATTCAAGTAATAGCTAATTTATCAAATATTATAGAACCATTTATTCCTAACACTTCAGAAAACATAAAGAAAATGTTAAATATAGAAGAAAGTGTTTGGAGTTTTATTGAAAAGAAAGAAGGTCAAATAGGAGAATTTGATAGTTTATTTGAAAAGATAGATAAAAAGGTGGCAAATGAAGAAGTGAAAAGAATGAAAGAAGAGAAGTTTTAAAACATAATAAGTTCTTTTTTAAAGTAAGATAGTTAAAAAGGAAAAACCCTGGATTAAATCACTTTGGGGAATAATTTAATCCAGGGACCATCAGATGGTTTTAGGGGTAAATAATAATGCTTTAACTACTTTACAACTTAATAATACATAAAATATATGACAACAATGTGTCAAAAGAAAGAATAAAATATGAATAATATCTTAAGTTAAAAGGAGGTTAAATTTGTTAAGATATATTTACAATCAATAGATTTTCATTGTATAGTAGATTTGTTAATAATATATAAAATTTACTTAAGGAGAGAAAATTATGGATAAATTTTCTATTTTTGCAGGTATGTTTGGAGGGTTAGGTCTATTCCTTTATGGTATGAAAATTATGGGGGATGGCCTTGAAAATGCCGCAGGAGAAGGACTAAAGTCTATTCTAGAAAAGTTAACTAGTAATAAATACATAGGAATTTTAGTTGGAGCAGTAGTTACAGCAATAATACAAAGTTCAAGTGGGACAACGGTTATGATAGTTAGTTTCGTAAATGCTGGATTAATGACATTATCACAGGCAGCTGGAGTTATAATGGGAGCAAATATTGGGACAACTATTACAGCGCAAATGGTATCTCTTGACTTAAATAAAGTCGCACCTTTAGTTATAGGTATTGGAGCAGTTATGCTTTTAATAGCTAAGAATAAAAAGACTAGAGATATAGCAAGTATAGCTATTGGATTTGGTATATTATTTATGGGTATGGATTTAATGAAGAATTCAATGGACCCAGTTGCAAAGTCAGAATGGTTTAAGGAATTTATTATAGTAGTTTCTGATAATAGTATATTAGGATTACTTGCAGGACTTGGGTTAACAGCAATTATTCAAAGTTCAGCAGCAACTACAGTTATATTAATTGCTTTAGCATCAACTGGCGCAATTGATATGCAACTTGCATTCCCGGTTATACTTGGATGTAATATGGGTACATGCGTAACAGCTTTATTAGCGTCTCTTGGAGCCAATAGAACAGCTAAAAAGGCAGCTATTATGCACTTGCTATTTAATATGATGGGTGCAATTATATTCTTCCCATTCATTAAGCCTTTTATTGGATTAATAGAATTAACTTCAACAGATGTTGCAAGACAAGTTGCAAATGCTCATACTATATTTAATATAATAGTTACAATAGCTCTATTACCACTAAGTGGGTATTTAGTTAAAGCAGCAAATTTAATTTTACCTGGTGATTCCGAAATTGAAAAAGAAGGAGCTATATATCTTGATAAGAGATTATTAGAAACTCCAGTAGTTGCAAGCACACAAGTTTCAAAAGAAACATTAAGGATGGCTAGAAAGGCCAAAGAAAATGTTGCATTAGCAATGGAGGCCTTCATAGGTAGTGACATGGAAACAGCAGATAAGGTTTATCATAATGAAAAAATAATAAACGCCCTAGAAAGAGATATTACTGATTATTTAGTTGAATTATCACAATTAGATTTACCAGAAGAAGATATAAGAGTGCTTAGTTCAACTTATCATATTATAAATGATATAGAAAGAATAGGGGATCACGCTGAGAACATAGCAGATCTTGCTATTGAAAAGTCTAACAAAAAGATTCATCTTGGAGATGTAGCTAAAGGAGAACTAAGAAGAATCTATGAAAAAACTATTGAAGCTATAGATGTAGCAGTTGAGATTTATGGAAATAAGAACATTGAAGCTGCAAGTAGAGTTGATATTGTAGAAAAAGAAATAGATAAAATGGAAAAGGATTTTAGAGAAAATAATATAAAAAGATTAAATGAAAAGACTTGTTCAGCAAATTCTAGCGTTATATTCCTTGATTTAATAAGTAATTTAGAAAGAATTGGGGATCACGCAAACAATATAGGAAATGCTGGAAAGAGGGCGCTAAATATTAATTAATGTTAATATTTAATAAGTGATTCAAATTATCTAAATTAATAAGCAAGTAAAAAGGTAGATTTACAAATGTAAATCTACCTTTTTTGATTATATCATAAAGTTTCTAGTGGTTTATTTATTGACTAATTCCATTGTTATCATACCAGTTTATGATTTAAATTTATTTACTAATAATGAATTTGCGATTCATACAGATGTTATATATTTAGCTATTGAGTAATTAGGACATATAGTATTAGCAAGTGCTCCATTAAGAGTACATATGAATATATTTAAGATTTGGAGGGTAAATTAAATCAGATTAGTTCTTCAATTTTTATAACTATAGTGTGTTATAGAATCTTAATGTTCACTAGGCATAGAGTCCTAATTTTAGTGATCTATTTTTTATAATGAATTAAAGGTTATGGATTTATTTTAAAGAACTTTTTAAAAAAGTCCTTGCAAAACGTTTTCATTTGGTTTATTATCTAGTTAAGCGGTTTAGTAAAACGTTTAATTAGTGTCTTTAGTTAGGAGATGAGTTTATGAATAAGGTATGTGTACTTGGAAGTATGAATATGGATTTAGTGTTAGAAATCAACAATTTACCAAAGGTTGGTGAAACTATTTTATCTAAATCATTTAAAAAGATATCAGGAGGCAAGGGAGCAAATCAAGCTGTAGCTGCAAAAAGAAGTGGTGCAGATGTAATGATGATATCTAAGATAGGGATTGATGAAAATGGAAAAGTACTTAAAGCTAAGTTAGAAGATGATAATATAGATGTAAAATTTGTTTTTGAAGATAAAGAAAAGGAAACTGGGATGGCTATTATTATGGTTAACGAAAATGGGAATAACTCAATAGTAGTTGTAGCAGGAGCTAATATAGAAATTAAACAAGAAGAAATAGAAGCATCTATTGAAGCTATAAAAAAAGGTGATATTTTAATATCGCAATTTGAAACACCAGAAGATATGACTTTAGTGGCTTTTAAAAAGGCGAAGGAGCTGGGAAAGTTAACTATATTAAATCCAGCGCCAGCTAAGAAAATAGATAAGAATCTTTTAAAAGTAACGGATATTATAGTTCCTAATGAGACAGAAGCAGAGATTTTAACTGGAATAAAGGTTTCTAACTTAGAAGAAGCAAAAAAGGCAGGAGAAGCATTTTTAGCATACGGAGTAACTTTTGCAATAATAACTTTAGGATCAAAAGGAGCAGCTGTTATTGGAAAGGACTTTTGTGAATTAGTACCAGCTTATAAAGTTAATGCAGTAGATACAACAGCAGCAGGAGACAGTTTTATTGGGGGATTAAGCGCTAAGTTAGATCTAAACAATATAAATAAGGAAAGTTTATTGAAAGCTGTAAATTTTGGAAATAGAGTTTCATCATTAGCAGTTCAAAAAAAAGGCGCACAAACATCTATACCATATTTAAAGGAAGTAGTAGAAATTTACGGGGAGGATTAATCTTATGAGAAAAACACCGTTGTTAAACAGTGATTTAAGTTCAGTTATTTCTAAAATGGGGCATACGGATATGATTGCTATAGGAGACTGTGGGTTACCTATTCCAAAGGAGATAGAAAGAATAGATTTAGCATTAATAAATGGAGTTCCTACATTCATTGATACATTAAAAGTAACTTTAATGGAACTACAAGTGGAAGAAGTTCTTATAGCGAAAGAAACCATGGAAGTTAGTCCAAGTTTATTTGAAGAGATAAAGAAAGTAATAGGTGATGTTAAAATAACATTTATATCACATGAAGACTTAAAAAATGACTTGAGAAAATGCAGGGCAGTTGTTAGAACAGGTGAACAAACACCTTATGCAAACATAATTTTAAAATCAGGAGTTGTATTTTAGTTAAAAGGAGGTATTTATTATGGATAAAAGAATACCAATGTTAAAAATGGAGGGAGTATCAAAGATATTTCCAGGAGTTAAGGCATTAGACAATGTTGATGTTACAGCGTACGGAGGCGAAGTTACAGCGCTAATGGGAGAAAACGGAGCAGGAAAGTCGACGTTAATGAAAATCCTTAGTGGAGTTTATGAAAAAAATGAAGGTAAAATATTCGTTGATGGACAGGAAGCTAATATAAAAGGTATAAAGTCAGCAGAGGAATATGGTATTACAATAATACATCAAGAAATGAGTGTGTTAAATAATCTTACAATAGCAGAAAATATATTTTTAGGAAATGAGAAAAGCAATAAATTTTCAGGAAGAATAAACAAAAAGGAATTAGTTGAAAGAAGTAAATTATTCTTAGATCAAATAGGATGTAATATAGATCCAAACAAATTAGTTGGGAATATTAATATTGGTGAAAAGCAAATGGTTGAAATAGCTAAAGCTTTAACTAAAAATGCAAGAGTAATAATAATGGATGAACCTACAACAGCTTTAACTGATGTAGAAACAAGAAGCTTATTTAAAGTTATAGAAAATCTTAAGGCAAAAGGAATCGCAATAATTTATATATCTCATAGAATTGAAGAAATTTTCGCTATATGTGACAGAGTAGAGGTTTTAAGAGATGGAAAATATGTAGGTAATGCTTTAATAGAAGATATTGATAGGGATAAGTTAATTTCTATGATGGTAGGAAGAAATATCGAAGAGCAAATACCATATAGAGACATAAAAAAAGGTAATGTAATTTTAGAAGTTTCAGACTTGTGTTCAGAAGAAGGTGTTAACAATGCAACTTTTAATGTAAAAGAAGGTGAAATATTAGGTGTTGCAGGGCTTATGGGGTCTGGAAGATCTGAACTTGCTAAAACTATATTTGGTGAATATAAGAAGACTTCAGGTAAGATAAAAGTTAAGGGTCATGAAGTAAACATTAAAAACATTCAAGAAGCTATAGATTGTGGAATTTGCTATTTATCAGAGGATAGAAAAAAAGAAGGCTGTGTACTTAACTTATCGGTGGCAGACAATATGATTCTTTCTAACCTTAAAAAGTATGAGAATAAGTGGAAGTCTATAGATAAGAATAAGGCAATGAAAGATGTTGACTATTATATAGAAAAAATGAATATAAAAACCCCAAATAAGGAGCAGTTAATAAAAAATCTAAGTGGAGGAAATCAACAAAAAGTAATATTAGCTAAATGGTTAATGCTATCTCCAGAAATATTGATAGTAGATGAGCCAACTAGGGGGATAGATGTAGGTGCCAAAAAGGAAATATATGAATTATTAAATGACCTTAAGAAAATGGGAAAGGCAATAATAATGATATCATCAGATATGGCAGAGGTTTTAGGTATAAGTGATAGAATAATGGTTATGAGTGAAGGAAAAATATCGGGTGAATTGTTAAGAGATGAAGCATCACAAGAAAATATTATGAAATTAGCAGTAGGAATTAATTAAAAATCAGGGAGGGAAATCCAATGAATGTCAAATTAAAAGAAAATATATCTAAATATAAATCTCTTATAGGATTAGTATTATTATGTGGGATAATTACTATTGTCGCACCAACATTTTTAACACTATCCAATATAACTAATGTTTTTACACAGGTGTCTGTTAATGCAATAATTTCACTAGGAATGACATTTGTTATTTTAACTGGAGGTATAGATTTATCAGTAGGATCAACTTTAGCTATAAGTGGAGCTTTAGGGGCATCAATAATTAAATCTACTGGGAATATATATTTAGCAATTATAGCGGCAGCTTTAGTAGGTATTGGAGTTGGATTAATAAACGGACTTTTAATATCAAGAGGAAAACTACAAGCTTTTATTGCTACACTAGCAACAATGACAATATTTAGAGGTGCTACATTAGTATTTACAAATGGTACTCCAATATCTAAGTTACCAGATTCTTTTGTAAACTTAGGTAATGGGAAAATAGGATCTTTACCAATTCCAGTTATCATTACTATAATAGTTTCGGTAATTGCTATATATATATTATCGCAAACGAAATTAGGAAGATATATATATGCTTTAGGTGGAAGTGAAGATTCAGCAAGGTTATCAGGAATAAACACAACTAGAATAAAAACGCTTGTATATGTTATATCTGGGTTTGCAGCATCAATAACTGGGCTAATTATTGCAAGTAGGATAGGGTCAGCTTCACCAAATGCAGGTGTTGGATTTGAATTAGATGCAATAGCAGCAGTTGTTATTGGGGGAACGTCATTATCAGGAGGAGAAGGTAAAATTTCAGGAACATTAATTGGTGCTCTTATCATTGGTGTATTAAACAATGGATTAAATATAATGAACGTATCACCATTTTATCAATTAATAGTAAAAGGATTAGTCATTTTAATAGCGGTGTTATTAGACAAAAAAAACAAAGAGAGAGCTTAAAACATATAAAAAAAGAGGAGGATATATTAATGAAAAATGTAAAAAGATTATTAATTATGGGATTAGTAACAGTTATGGCAATGGGTTCATTTGCAGGATGTACAAAAACTAGCGGTGATAAAAAGATAGGTATGGTTTTATCAACTTTAAACAACCCATTCTTTGTAAGTATGAAAGAAGGTGCAGAAAAGGAAGCAGAGAAGCTTGGATATAAATTAATAGTTTTAGATTCTCAAAATGATTCAATAAAAGAAAAATCAAATGTAGAAGATTTAATTCAACAAGGAGTTACTGCATTACTAATTAATCCAACTGACAGTGATGCTGTTATTCAATCTGTGGAAGGTGCAAACAAGAGTAATATTCCAGTAATAACATTAGATAGAAAATCAAATGGTGGGGTAGTAACTAGTCATATAGCTTCAGATAATGTAAAAGGTGGAGCAATGGCAGCTGAATTTGTATTAGAAAAGTTAGGCGCAGACTCTAAAATTAATGTTGTTGAGCTTCAAGGTATTCCAGGAGCATCAGCTACAAGAGATAGAGGAGAAGGTTTTCATAGTATCTTAGACAAAAAAGACAATGTTAAGTTTGCATCAAGTCAAGCAGCTGACTTTGATAGACAAAAGGGTTTGCAAGTTATGGAAAACATATTACAAGGTAATTCAGATATACAAGTTATATTTGCTCATAATGATGAAATGGCATTAGGAGCAGCAAAAGCTATATTATCTAGCAATATAAAGGCAATGGTTATAGGATTTGATGGAAATGATGATGCATTAGATGCTGTAAAAAAAGGCGATATGATGGCAACAGTAGCACAACAACCAGACTTAATTGGATCATTAGGTGTTCAGTTAGCATCAAAGATAGATAATGGAGAGACTGTAGAGAAGGAAATTGCAGCAGAATTAAAAATTGTAAGTCAGGAGTAAGGGTTTAATATTAAGGTGTCACTTATGGTATAATTTTATTGTGGGGTATGTCCCAATAAATAACTAGTCGGCATTCCTATATTTTTAAAGGATGCATTAGGTTAAGAGGTGCAGTATATGAGTAAAACAACGTTGCTAGATATAGCCAATTATGTAAAGGTATCTACAACAACAGTATCAATGGTATTAAATAATAAGGCAATAAGTGTTTCTGATAAAACAAGAAACAAAATATTCGAAGCGGCAAAAGACCTTAATTATATACCAAACGCCTTAGCTAGGAGTTTAAGTACTAAAAAAAGTTATACCATAGGTTTTGTGATTCCAGATATAGAAAATCCATTCTTTGCAGAAATGGCAAAAGCAATAGAAACAGAAGCTGAAAAACGAGGATATAGTATAATTTTATGCAATACTTTCAATAGTGGAATGAAAGAAGAGCAGTATATAAAGCTACTGATAGGTAAATTAATTGACGGTGTTATAATTGTACCAAGTGGCGAGAAAAATAGATCTATAGAGATTTTAGAGGGTAATGATATTCCATTTGTTATTACAGATAGGCATATTGATAAGGAAGATAATATTAATGGTGTATTTTGTAATAATAGAGATGGAATAGCACTTGGAGTAGAATATTTGGTAGAAAAGGGATACAAAGATATAGCTTTTGTAGGAGTAGATACAAAGGGAATAAGTGAAAATTCTAGACTTGGATATTTTAGAGAAATATATAAGAAATACAATATATTTAATAAGGATCTAGTAGAAGAGGGGGAAATATCTCTTGAAGGTGGAATAATAGCTACTGAAAAGTTAATAAACAAAAAATTAACTATTGATGCAATATTCTATAGTAGTGATATTATGGCAATAGGAGGAATGAAGTGTTTATTACGAAATGGTTATAAAATACCAAGTGAAATAGGTATATTAGGATATGATAATATAGGGATTTGTTCATTTATTGAGCCGGAGTTAACTACAATATCACAACCTATATATAATATGGGCAAGGAATCTTGTAATTTATTGATAGATACAATTAATTGTGAGAGCAAAGAAAAAAGAATAATAAATTTAAATCCATATTTAGTAGAAAGAAAGACCATAAAGTAGAAATAGATAATAACAGCGCCAAAAGAGTTATAAGGACTTTTGTAATAGGATAAATATTAAAAGAATCAAAACACAAATAAAAATATTAAATTCTAAGCTCAAGTAGAAGCAAAATATAGCAACTACTTGGGTTTGTTTTATAATTTTAAGTTTAGAGGTTCTACTTGTTGAGTATTTAACGGTTAATTAATAATAGGGTGTTAATTAATGGATTTTATGATTTATTTACATAAAGTATGTATTATATGAGTTTTTGTAATATAATAATTTTAATATATACATACAAAAGGAGGATTTAATATGGAGAACAAGTATATTATATTTGATACTCATGCTCATTATGATGATGAACAATTTGATAAAGATAGAGATGAGGTATTTAAAGAACTTAAGAATAATGGAGTAATAGGAATATTAAACTGCGCATCAAGTTATGAAAGTGTGAATAAAGTAAATAATATAACAAAAGAAAATGACTTTATATATGGAGCTTTAGGAATACACCCTGAAAATGCAGAGGAATATAATAAAGATGTAAGAGCTGAAATAAAGAGCTTAATAGAAAATAACAACAAGATAATTGCAGTTGGTGAAATAGGATTAGATTATTATTGGGATGAGAATCCAGAAAAAGAAGTTCAAAAAGAAGTCTTTAGAGAGCATATGAAACTTGCAGAGGAGTTAAGGTTACCTGTAATAATCCATGATAGAGATGCCCATGGAGATACTTTAGAGATAATGAAGGAGTTTCCAAAGGTAAAGGGAATAGTACATTGCTTCTCAGGAAGTGTAGAGTTCGCTTTAGAATGTATAAAACTCGGTTATTATATAGGTGTAACAGGAGTTGTAACTTTTAAGAATGCTAAAAAGGTAAAAGAGGTAGTAAAACAAGTCCCATTAGATAAACTATTGGTAGAAACAGATTGTCCATATATGGCCCCAGAGCCAAACAGAGGAAAACGTAATAAATCAGATTATATAGCTTATATAATAGAACAAATTGCTTTAATAAAGGAATTGAATCCAGGAGAAGTAAATATAGCTGTAAATGACAACTTTAAAAGGTTGATATCAAAAGGTTTATAAAGTACAATAATAAACATATAATTAGAAAAAATTTACAAATGAATTACAAATAAATTACAAAATATTTACAAAGTGATTAAAACTTACACTTAATGAATATAATATAGAAAGATAAAGAGAAAATCTACACTCTCTGAAATAAATGAAAAAACGCCATTATTTATAATTTATTTTAATTATGCATATGATGCATTTAATCGTAAATTCATTAAAGCAGGGGCTTGAAATTTGACAAAGAAGTTGATTTCAATTATAATTCATAAGACGCTCTTGCCAAAGGGAGGAAAAGTAGATGGTAGAAAAATTTAAAAAATACCTAAATGCTAATTTTGTTAATGGTCCAAAGGCAAAGATATTGATGATAATTATAATAGCATTTGTAGTTACATCAGGAACGTTCATAAATATGAAGAAAACAATAACGATGAAGATAGACGGAATAGAAGAAACTTTTGTGACATATAAAGGGACTGTTAAAGAAGTGTTGGATGGAAGTGGGATTATAGTTAATCCTAAAGATAAAATCCAACCAGCTTTAGAAGATAAGGTATCTAATGGAGATACTATATCATTAAAGAGAGCTGTTTCAGTAGAGCTTACTGTGGGCGAGAAACAAATAAAAATAGATACAGCCGAAGATACTATTGAGAAGATGCTAGTAGTAGAAAAGGACCAACTTAAAAATCAAGGAATTGAATATAATGATGGTGTAGATGAAGTAGAACCGTCATTAAAAGCCGAGATTAAAAAGGATTTAAAAATTAATCTTGTAAAAGTAGAGGTCAAAAATGAACTAGCTACAGAAGAAATAGGCTACGATGTAGTCGTGGAATCAGATTCTAGCCTTGATAATGGTCTAGAGGAAGTAAGGCAAGACGGAATTCATGGTGAAAAACAAGTTACTTATAAGGTTGTTTATAAAAATGGATCCGAAGTTTCAAGAACTTTAAAAAGTTCAAAAGTAATAGCAGAGCCAATAAATAAAATACTTATACAAGGGACAAGAAGAACCTTTGCAAGTAGAAGTGGTGAGTTATTAGATTATAAGAGCGTATTATATGTTGAATCTACAGCTTATAGTGGTGGAGGGGTTACAGCAACAGGGACTGTACCAGTTAGAGATCCAAATGGAATTAGTACTGTAGCAGTAGATCCAAGAGTTATTCCTTTAGGAAGCTTAGTTTACGTAGAGGGATACGGAAGAGCTATAGCAGCCGATACCGGTGGAGCTATAAAGGGAAATATCATTGATGTTTATGTTAATTCTAATGAAGAAGCACTAAATAACTGGGGTAGAAAATATAATGTTCCTGTTTATGTTTTAGCTTATCCAGGCGAATGGTAACTTTTAAGTGGGCGATCCTATTAGGACGCCCTTTTTGCTTTTTAGGAAATTAAAATAAATTATATATAGAATGAATTTATTTTAATTTCTATCATTCAGTTAAAAGTGAACATATAATGGTTTGAGATGACTTGGAGCGTAGCGACAGAATAAGCAAACTATTATATGTTCACCCTTTTTGTTTGACAATAAAGATATATACATATAAATTATTACTAGGGAAATATAAAAATTTTTTATATTGTGAAAGGAAGTTTTAAGGTTGATAAAGGAAGTAATAGTAGTTGAAGGACGAGATGATATAACAGCTGTTAAGCAAGCAATAGAAGCAGAAGTTATAGCTGTTGGAGGTTTTGGAATAAATGCAAAAGTAATAGAAAGAATTAAAGATGCTCAAAGGAGAAAAGGAGTAATTGTCTTAACGGATCCAGATTTTGCAGGAGAAAAGATAAGAAGTATAATAGCTAAAAGGGTAAAAGGAATTAAACATGCATATATAGCTCAAGAGGATGGAATTAAGGGTGATGATATAGGAGTTGAAAATGCAAAGCCAGAAGTTATTATAGAGGCATTAAACAGAGCTAAAATGTCAGAAGAAGAATTTATTGAAACGTATAAGGCGGAAGATATGTTTTTCTTTAAACTTACTGGATATGATGATTCGAAAAAGAGAAGAATTATATTAGGTAAAGAATTAGGGATAGGTTATGGAAATGCAAATCAAATGCTTATAAGATTAAATAAGTATTCAATAACTAAAGAAGAATTCACAGAAGCAATTAAAAAAATTGATGAAAACTTAAAGGAGAATAGTTAATGGAAATACAAGATGTTAAAACTGCGGAGTTAGTAAAAAAATATAACCTTAAGCTTACAAAGAGCTTAGGACAAAACTTTTTAGTTGATGAGTCAGTTCCAAGGGATATAGTAAATGGAGCAAACATTACAAAAGAGGATTTAGTAATAGAAATAGGACCTGGAGTTGGAACTCTTACGGCTCAAATTTTAAACAAAGCAAAAAAGGTTGTGGCTATAGAACTTGATGATAGACTTATACCAATACTAAATGCAGAAATTGGCGAAAGGGAAGATTTCATATTAATACATAAGGATGCCTTAAAGGTAGATTATAATGAAATATTTGAGGATGAAGAAAGCGTAAAGTTAGTTGCTAATTTACCTTATTACATTACTACTCCTATTATTATTAAACTTATAAAAGGAAATTATAAATTTAAATCATTAACTATAATGATACAAAAGGAAGTTGCTAAAAGAATAGATGCAGAGCCAGGAAGTAAGGATTATAGTGCATTGTCACTTTTAGTTCAATATTATTGTAATACAGAAATAATAAGAACAGTTTCACCTGAATGCTTTATTCCAAGACCTAAAGTCGATTCAATAATTATAAGAATGGATAGGTTAGAAGAACCTAGGGTAAAAGTTGAAAATGAAAAGCTATTCTTTGATATTATAAGAAATTCATTTAATATGAGAAGAAAAACCTTATGGAACGGAGTTAAGAGTATTGGACTTTCAAAGGAAAAGTTAGAAATGGCCTTTTTAAGTGCTAATATTGATTTAAAAAGAAGAGGGGAAACGCTTTCTATAGAAGAATTTGCAGTTTTATCAGATAAGATTAACGAAGGATTAAATGATTAAATTGTAAAAAGGCAATTTTAAATAAGATAATAATTAAAAGAAGAGAAAACTCGTGAAAAAAATGCTGTAAAAAGTAAAAAATTCACGAGTTTTATTTTTAACATATTTAATGAACATAAGCATATAATGTAAGGAATTAATTTTAATTATGGAGGATTTAAGGTTTGTCGCAATTAAATAAATTGTATAGAAATTTTATAATTTTACAAGAAGATGAAAGAGGATATTCCATTTCAAATGACAAAACCTTATCAGGATATTCAAAGATTGAAGCAAAGGGAGAAAAGTGCAAAATTTCTTTCTATGCACAAAATCTAAGAAGTGATAGTGATGATTATTGTGTATTAGCAATATGCAGTAAAAAGGATGCTAAGCAGTTGGTGAACCTTGGTAAAATTGCTATTTCAGATGGGGGAAAAGCAGAAGTTATAAAGGAGTATTTTTTGGATGATATAGGAGGCATTGGGTTATCCTTTGATAGGGTAACTGGAGCTGCTATAGCAAAAATGAGAAATGATATTCCTTTAATAGTTATGTGTGGGTTTGTAAATGGAGAGCAACCTACAGATAATTGGAAAAATTATAAGGTTGTGAAGGCTTCTAATGATAAACAAAGAGATAAAATAGAGTTCATAAAAAAGGACAAAAGAAATAAAGAAGAAATTGAGGATAATTTATCAGAAAGAGATCATAAAAAAGATAAGAAAGATAAAGATAAAAGTTGTTCTAAGAATAAAGAAAAGAATGAAGATAAGATGAAGATGAAGGAAATGCATGAAAAGGATAAAGATGATTGTAATGAAGATAAGATGAAGGAAATGCATGAAAAGGATAAAGATGATTGCAATAAAGATAAGATGAAGATGAAAGAAATGCATGAAAAGGATAAGGATCATTGTAATGAAGATAAGATAAAGATGAAAGACATGCATGAAAAGGATAAAGATAATTGTAATGAATATAATATGAAGATGAAGGAAATGCATGAAAAAGATAAAAATCAATATAAAATGAATCAAATGTGTGAAAAGGAAAAGAAATGTTGCAGTGACGATAAATGTGAAATGAATTACATGGGTAGAGGTCAAGATAATGAAAATCCATTTAGTGGAAGTATATATAATAGAAACCCTTTTGGAGATTATGAAGGAAATGAAAGATACTCTAAGAAAGCTAACAAATTTGACGATTATGAAAGCAAGATAGAAGAGTTGTCAGGAAACTTTAAAATTAGAGGTAGTGTTGGTGAGTATTTTGAGGGTATAGCTAGTGGGTTTGAGGTTTTACCTAGCGAATATAGGGAAATTAAAAACTGTAAATGGTACAGAGTACCTGTTAAAGATTTAGATGATTTATGTAATATGACTAACTACAATAGATATACAGTTGCCTATTATCCTATGTTAAACTATTATCCATATATAAGAAAGCATGGTTATTTTAATTTGGGGTATAAATGTGATAGAGAAGGAAATCTTAAATATATAGTTTATGGAATACCAGGAAATAGGAGCTTGGATGATCAGCCTTATGAAGGTAAAACTGGTTTTGTAACTTGGGTAGATAAGGAAAATAGAGATGGTATGGGATCTTGGTTAATGTTCTATGATTTTAGAAATTCCACAGTTGTTGTTCCAATGGAATAACACAAAATGTACTTATAGACCTAAAGAGTATGTTTTATGAATAAAAAAATTATATATACACTATCCCTACTATTAATCCTAATGTTAACTATAAGTGGAATGAAGCATCTATTTATAGAAGATATAAAACAAGTTGCAATCTCTAATAATGTAGAAGGATTTAATGATTATTTGTTGGATTTAGGAAGAAATAAATTAACATTACCAATAGGATGGAGCTTAAAGGAAAATCCTTATAATATAGAGAAAACCGATGTTACATTTAATAATGGAAGTAATATAAATGGGAAGATTATTATAGTTGATGGGGAATTAGAGGATTATATAAAAAAATACAATAATTTATCTAGTGAAGTTGTAAATTTAGAAGGTTCTAATTACAACTGGAAGGTAGTATATAAAAAAGAAGAAGAAAATGTAACCAAATATTATTTGACACAATACTCTGAGGGAAAGGTTCTAATTATAGAATATTCTTATGATAAAAGAAGTATTAAAAACAGCATGGAGATTGTTTTTGATAAAATATCAGATAGTTTTGAATGAATATAATAATATTTGCCTTAGAAGAGGTAAAGTATTATAATCTAATTATAGTTAGGAAAAGCTAATACTTATCCTAACTATAATTTATTTATGAATGGTTACTTTTTAGTAAAGGGGAAAGATATAATTGAAAAAGCCAATTAAGATGATAGTTACTATGATAGTAATAACTCTAACTTTAACAGGTTGTAGCTTTGGAAATAAGATAAAAGGTGCAGTTAAAAATAATGATGGATATTTTGATTACTTAAAAAATAGTAATGTTGAAAAGATAAGTATTCAAAATATAAGAGATAAATCCTTTAAGTTTTTAGTTACAGATGAGAAAGCTATTCTTAATATGTATAACTTACTTTCTAAGTCAAAGGTAAGTGAGACTAAGTCAGAATTAGATCCTGATTACATATTTCAAATTCAAGTAGGAGACGAAATAAAAGAATTTAACTATGTGGTTGGAGCTTATGATGGGAATTTTTACAATGATGAAAAGCAGTTTACCGTTTCAAAGAGACTTGATGAGAGTATAATACAAAATCTTTCAATAATAAGGAAACCAAGAGATTTTGAATATATATATTACAATACAATTCTCCAAGTTATTAATAAAGAGAAAAGTAACTTAAATGGCAAAAAAGTAGGAATAGATATAATAGAAGATGTAGATTGTTTAAAATATATATTTTCAACAGATATAGAAGACTTTTTAAAGCAAGCTAGAAAAGTAGTTCAAGATGTTAGTCTTATAGACAGTAGCAATTCAAATGAATATGATGTTGTTATAAAAGTAAAAAATAGAGGGCATGATACTACTATATATAAAAGTAATATAACAGTTGAAAATAAAGTGGAGAAAAAAGAGAATTATTACTATGTAGTTGGGGAATATGAATTTAAGGAATGGAATACTAATATATATTTAGAGGGGAATATTCCAAAAGACATAGAAAAAAATTGGTAGGAGGATGATTATTAATGTCAGAGTTAACATTTGTAGGAAAAGGGAAACCGAATCCTAAATATATAGGGAAAGTAATGCCAAAATACGGGCAAATAAAGAATATAATAGGTGTAATTAGTGGTAAGGGTGGTGTTGGTAAATCAACAGTAACTGGTATATTAGCGAGTACTTTAAGAAAAAAAGGTTATAAGGTTGGAGTATTAGACGCAGATATTACAGGACCATCAATGCCAAGATTTTTTGGAGTTAATGGAAATAGAGCAAAAATAGAACCAATTAATGAAAATGTTTTTAAATATACTCCAGTAGTTTCAGAAAGTGGAATTGAAATTATTTCAATGAATCTACTAGTAGCAAAGGAAGATGAACCTGTTGTATGGAGAGGTCCTGTAATTACAAGTGTATTAACACAATTATTTACAGATACAAAATGGAGTGATTTAGATTACTTATTAATAGATATGCCTCCAGGCACATCAGATATAACATTAACAGTAATGCAAAGCTTCCCTTTAGATGAGCTTATTGTGGTTTCTACACCTCAAGATATGGTTTCTATGATAGTTAAAAAGGTTATAAATATGGCTGAAAAGATGTCAGTTCCAATAAGAGGTGTCGTTGAAAATATGGCTTATATAAATTGCCCGGGATGCGACAAAAAAATAAGGGTATTTAGTAATAAGTCTGCTGAAGAACATTCAGAATATTTAGGACTTCCATTAATAGGTGAGTTACCAATAAATATAGAGTTAACTGAAGCATTAGAAAAAGGAATAGCAGAAGAATACGTAGCAAATAATGATTTATATTCATTAATTTTTGAAGGATTATATTAAGTTATACATAAAACATTAACATTTTGGGTAAATTATTATTGAATTTTTAAGAAGAGGTGAGATAATATTATGAAAGCAAGTGTTGATCAAGAAACATGCATTGGATGTGGATTATGTCCATCAATATGTGGAGACGTCTTTGAAATGAATGATGATGGTAAGGCTTACGCTAAACAATCAGATGTTCCAGGGAATTTAGAAGCAGATGCAAAGGAAGCAGAAGAGAGTTGTCCTGTAGATGCAATAAAAGTTGAATAATTGATAAATATTAGTAGTAAAAGGTAAGGATAATTAAAAGGAACTGATTTTAAAGAAATTAAAATCAGTTCTTTTAATTTACAAAAACAACAATAATATTATAATAGAAAACTATTTTGACATGGTTTTCCACTATAAGAAATCAGCTATTTTATTTTTATTAAATTTTGCTCTGTTACTAGTACTACAGCTTATATCATTATAGTTTAAGCTTACACTAGTGCCCTTAGATAAGTAATCACTAACTTTACTTAGTGGGACATTAACTACAGAATCATCTTCTAAAACAACTAAAGCTTCAAAATCATTATAGTCTATAATTGTACCTTTCAAAATAACACCACCTAATAAATGATGTTATTATTTTGTGCAAAATTATGATTATAATACCCTTAATTTCTATTTAATTTCATGTGAATTATATAAATCTTTATAAATAATGTTAAAAACCATTAGTGATTCTTCTATTTTAGGTTGAAGTAGGTTTCGTCTACTTTGATATTCTAATTCACCCTTGGGGGTTAATATATAAATTTTTTGAAACTTCTTTTTAGGATTATCCCACTCTCCTAAGATAAGACCATCTTTTTCGAATCTTTTAAGTATTGGATAAATGCCACCAGTGCTTGGGGTCCAAAGTCCTTTAGTGTGATTACCAATTTTGCTTGATATTTCATTTCCATTATTAGGGCCTAGGGTTAGTATATATAATATATATATAGGAAGAAGCCCTTTGGTAAAAACTTGACCTACGGATTCCTTTTCTTTTTGAACCTTTTTCAATTCAGCTATTCTTTTTTTATATTCTTCATTGATCCTTTTTTCTTCATCTTTAATATCCTTTATACTGTCAAAATCTAAGATGTAGTTATCCATATTAATGCACTAATTGAATTGCTAAACCAAGTAACCCAGGACCCCCATGAACACCTAAAGCAGGGCTTATTTGAGATAAGTCAATATTTAATATGTTTTTAAAGCCTTTAATAGTTTCTTTAAGGGCTTTTGCTTCATCTAATGCGCCGCCTTGAAGAACCCAAACATTACATTTACCCTTTTCTAATTCTTCTTTTAAAATTGAAATAAGCTTAGATATAGATTGTTTTCTTCCCCTAGCTTTACAAATTGTATAGTAAATGCCGTCATCATCAAGGCCTACTACAGGCTTTAAATTAAGCATTTCACCTATTGTTCCTGAAATTCTACCTATTCGTCCACCTCTTTTTAAGTATTCTAAGGTATTTACAGTGAAGAAACCTTTAATGTTTTTTCTTATATCAGGTATAGAAGCTACTATTTCATTAAAAGATAGGCCCTTTTTAATAAGGCTAGCAACTTCTAAGGCTACAATACCTTCAGGCATAGCTAATATCTTAGTATCAAAGACATAAGATATAAGGTTTGGGCGATCTTCTAAAGCCAACCTAATAGAGTTAAATGTTCCTGATAAGCCACTTGATATTGTGATAGCAATAACATGAGTATAACCGTTAGCTTCAAGTTCATCTAATATATAGTTGGTATCCTTTGCACTAGGTAATGAAGTTTTAGGAACTTCCTTTTCTAAGTTATTATATATATCATCAGGTGAGATATTTATTTTATCCTTATATTCTCCATGGGAATAAGTAATTCTAAGAGGTAAAAAGTTCATATTTTTTTCCTTAATAGTTTCAAGAGATAAATCGGACGCACTATCAACTATTAATGCAATCTTTTCCATAGGAATCCTCCTTAATAAATAAAAATAATTATTTTATAATTATTATATCATAGTAGATAACTATATCAATAGTGACAAACAATATCTTAGCGCTATTGATATAGTTTGAAAAGTAAAAAAATAAATTGTCAACTTTAAATATTCTTAAATAAAGTCAGTAAAGGATAACAATACCATAATATGTAGCCTTTTTAATGAAATACTAAAGATATCTTAGTTTGATATGAATAATTTTAAATAGTATAATAAATACTATTAGTAATACAATATATTGTGTAATGGGGGATGTTAAAATGCTATATGTGGTAAAAAGAGATGGCAGAGAGGTGCCATTTGACTCTATAAAAATATCTAGAGCAATAAAAAGAGCAGCAAAAGAGGTTGGAGAAAGTATAAAAGAAAGTGAGCTATTAGAAGTAGTAAAAAAGGTAATATCTTATATAGAATTATCAGAAAAGGAAAGTATCACGGTGGAGGAAATTCAAAATCTTATAGAAAAAGCTTTGCTTTTAAATAACTATATTAACGTGAAAAAGGTTTATTCAAGTTATAGAAAAGAAAGAACAAAGGTAAGAGAAATTAAGTCAGACCTTATGAAGGCAATTGAAAAGATTGGTATAGAGACAGATAGAGATAATGCAAACATTGGAAACAACTTCAGCTCAAAACTTTTAAGAATAGCATCAGAATCTAATAAGTGGCATAATCTAGCTGCTATGCCTAAACATTTAGCAAAAACTCATGAAAATGGTGATATATATTATCATGATTTAGATAGCTATAATTTAACTATCAACTGTTTACACATACCAACTAAAGAAATATTAGAAAAAGGATTTAATACAGGTTATGGAACTATAAATAAGCCAAAAAGAATAGAAACAGCAGCAGAACTTTCTTGTATATTACTTCAATCTAGTCAGAATGATATGTTTGGTGGACAATCTCATCCAGATTTTGATAATGATCTTGCAGGATTTATAGAACCTACAAGAGAAGAAATAAAAATGGAATTTAGAGATTTAGGAATAGAAGAAGATGATATAGAAAAACACGCAGAAAAGAAACTAAGGGATAGAGTGCGTCAAGCTATGCAGGGAATTATCTATAACTTAAACACTATGCACTCAAGAGCGGGATCCCAGGTACCTTTCAGTTCTGTTAATATAGGGATACCTCAATCAGAAGATGCAGCAATTATCTGTGAGATTTTCTTAGAGGAATATGATAAAGGCCTAGGACTTGGAGAACAACCGATTTTTCCAAACATTATATTTAGAGTAAAAGAAGGAGTAAATAGAGATAATAAAGATAAATATCATTATTTATATGAACTAGCATGCAAAGTTGCAGCTAAGAGAATGAATCCTACTTTTATGAATATAGATGCTGATTTTAATAAGGAATATTATGATAAGGGATATATGCCAGCTACAATGGGTTGTAGAACTTATCTTATGAAAAATGTAAATGGAGATCCAGGTTGTAAAGGGAGGGGTAATATAGCACCAGTAACTATAAACTTGCCTAGAATAGGAATTCAAGCTAATGGGAATTTAGAAGAATTCTATAAAATATTAGATGAAAGATTAGAGATTGCAAAAGAAGCGTTACTTCATAGATATGATGTTCTAAAAAATCTTAAAATAAAAGATCTACCTTTTGTTGCAGGGCAAGGATTAATGAAAGGTTCTGAGGGACTTTCAAAAGAAGATTCAATAGAGCCGATATTAAAACAAGGAACTTGGGGGATTGGATTTATAGGTCTTGCAGAAACTTTATGTGCATTAAGGGGAAAACACCATGGTGAAGATAATGTGTCAAGGGAGCTTGGAGTAGAAATAATCACTTATATTAGGACTTTTGTAGATAAGGCTGTAGAAGAAACAAGGTTAAATTGGAGTTGCTATGCAACACCAGCAGAAGGATTATCAGGCAAGTTTATAGAAAAAGATAGAAAAGTCTTTGGTGAAATAAAAGGAGTAACAGATAAAGAGTACTATACAAATAGTTTCCATGTACCTGTTAAATATCCTATTTCAATAAAGGATAAGATAGATATAGAAGCTCCTTATCATAAATTATGTAACGCAGGTCATATAAGTTATATAGAAGTTGATGATTATCCATCTGGTGATGTAATTATGGAAATACTAGACTATGCTTATAAAAATACTAATATAAGTTACTTAGGTATTAACTTTCATATTAGATACTGCAAGGATTGTGGGAAATATCTAAGTAGTAATGTTAGTAAATGCACAGGTTGTGGAAGTACTAATATTCAAGGTATTTCAAGAGTTACAGGATATTTAAGCCTAGACGAAAGGTTTGGACCTGGTAAATATGAAGAAAGAGCTGATAGATTATCACATAGCGGAAGTAAAAGAAATAATTACGAAATGATATAATAAAAGGTTATTGTAAAAGAAAATCTAAGATGTAATTTGTACTTTAATAAACAGATAAGTTACATCTTAGATTAATTAATTTTGCAATAGCCTTTTTATTTATTAGTGATAAATAAAAAATAATTATATCTATAGAGTTTATACAAGAGAAAAGTGATTGGAATTAATGCAAGTTTTTTTAAATAAATTTCATAATTTGCAAATAAAAAAGAAAAAACAATAAGATTATATTAAAAAGTGAATAAAAAATAAAATAACTTGCAATTTTCTTAAAAATCTAACTGCTTTTTACTTGTTTAGAGTTGATGTGTATGATAAAATAAAAAATAATTATATTATAAGCAATAAAGAAGAAATTACCACTAGGGGCTGTTTTGATAAAGTAATTATAAATAAAGGGGGACTTTCTTATGCCAGTGAAAAGCTTAAAAGATGGAAAAGAAGTTTATATAGTTGATACCACATTAAGAGATGGAGAGCAAACAGCAGGAGTTGTCTTTGCAAATGAAGAAAAAGTTGCAATTGCATCTATGTTAAGTGAGCTTGGAGTTGATCAGTTAGAAGTTGGAATTCCAACCATGGGTGGAGATGAAAAGGAAGCAATTAAGCAAATAGTAAAAGGAAATACAAAATCTAGTATCATGGCTTGGAATAGAGCGGTAATACAAGATATTGAAGAATCAATAGATTGTGGTGTTGATGCTGTTGCAATATCAATATCGGTATCAGATATTCATATAAAACATAAATTGAAAAAGTCAAGAGAATGGGTTTTAGAAAGCATGGTTAAATCTGTTGAATATGCTAAGAAAAATGGATTATATATTTCAGTTAACGGAGAAGATGCATCAAGATCAGATAGAGAATTCTTAGTAGAATTTATAGAAGCTGCAAAATCTGCTGGAGCTGACAGATTTAGATATTGTGATACTGTAGGAATTATGGAGCCATTTAAAATAAGAGAAGATATAACTTACTTATATGAAAAAACTAAGTTTGATATAGAAATGCATACTCATAATGACTTTGGAATGGGAACAGCTAATGCTATAGCAGGAATTATGGGAGGAGCATCACATGTTGGTGTTACTGTGAATGGTCTAGGAGAAAGAGCAGGTAATGCAGCTTTAGAAGAAGTGTTAATGAGTTTAATTTATCTTTATAGATATGAAGGTAAAATTGATACTAAGATGTTTAGAGAAGTCTCTGAATATGTATCAAGAGCTTCAGGAAGAGAACTACCAATTTGGAAAGCTATTGTTGGAACTAATATGTTTGCTCATGAATCAGGAATTCATGCAGACGGAGCAATTAAAAACCCAATGAACTATGAAGCTTTTGACCCTGCAATTGTAGGCCTTGAAAGGCAAATGGTTATAGGAAAACATTCAGGTAGAGCTGGACTTGTTAATAAATTTAGAGAATATAGAATTGAATTAACAGATATAGAAGCTCAAGGAATTCTAGAAATAGTTAGAGCGACATCAGTAAGCTTAAAGAGAAGCCTTTTTGATAAAGAGATAGTTAGAATATATAAAGACTATAAAGCGTTAAATAGATAAAGGGTAAGGGGGCAATAAAATGGGGGACAACTTAGTATATAAAATATTAAAAAGTCATTTAATAGCAGGAACAATTGAAACGGGTAAAGAAATTGGAATTAAAATAGATAGAACATTAACTCAAGATTCTACTGGAACCATGGCATATCTTCAACTTGAAGCTATGGGAATAGACAGAGTAAAAACAAAAAAATCTGTAGCTTTTGTAGATCATAATATGTTACAACAAGGATTTGAAAATGCAGATGACCATAGGTTTATCCAAACTGTGGCCTCAAAATACGGAGTTTATTTTTCAAAACCTGGTAATGGAATATGTCACCAAGTGTTTTTAGAAAGATTTTCAGTTCCGGGAGATACATTAATTGGCTCAGATAGCCATACGCCAACAGCAGGTGGGGTTGGAATGCTTGCAATGGGTGCAGGTGGATTAGATGTTGCCTTAGCTATGGGTGGTGGAGCTTATTATATAACTACGCCAAAAGTTTGTAAGATAAACTTAGTTGGAAAACTTAACAACATGGTTACAGCAAAGGATATTATACTAGAAGTTTTAAGAACCTTAACTGTAAAAGGTGGAGTTTCCAAAGTATTTGAATATGGTGGAAAAGGAGTTGAAAATCTTTCAGTTCCTCAAAGGGCTACTATAACAAATATGGGTGCTGAACTTGGAGCTACAACATCAATTTTCCCAAGTGATGAAAAAACCTTAGAATACTTTAAAGCTCAAGGAAGAGAAAAAGATTATATAGAATTCAAGCCAGATGAAGATGCAGTTTATGATGAAGAAGTTACAATTAACTTAGATAAACTTAGCCCTTTAGCTGCAAAGCCACATAGTCCAGATAATATAGAAGAGGTTGAAACAATAGGTAAAATAAAAGTTGATCAAGTTGCGATAGGAAGTTGCACAAATTCTTCTTATGAAGACCTGATGAAAGTTGCAAAAATATTAAAGGGTAGAAAAGTTCATAATGATGTAAGTCTAGTTATTGCACCAGGTTCAAGACAGGTTATGGAGATGCTAGCTAGAAATGGAGCTTTAGGAGATATTATAAGTGCAGGAGCTAGAATATTAGAAAACTCCTGTGGTCCATGTATAGGAATGGGCCAAGCACCTGGAACAGAAGGTGTATCACTTAGAACCTTTAATAGAAACTTCTATGGGAGAAGTGGAACCATATCAGCTAAAGTTTATCTAGTAAGTCCAGAAACAGCAGCAGTATCTGCAATTTATGGAGAACTTACAGATCCTAGAGAACTAGATATGGATATAACTGTTGAAATGCCAAAGGAGTTTATAATAGATGATTCTATGATAATAAAACCAGCAGAGATTAATGAAAAAGTTGAAGTAGTAAGGGGACCTAATATTAAGCCATTCCCAGTTAATTGCGCTTTAACTAAGGATGTAGAAGGAAAGATATTAATAAAGGTTGAAGACAATATAACAACAGACCATATTATGCCTTCTAACTCAAAGTTACTTCCATTTAGATCAAATATTCCTTACCTTTCAGAATTCTGTTTTAATACTGTTGATACTGAGTTCCCCAAAAGGGCTAAAGACAACAATGGAGGAATAATTATAGCTGGAAATAACTATGGTCAAGGCTCAAGTAGAGAACATGCTGCCTTAGCACCCTTATATTTAGGGGTTAGAGGAGTAATTGCAAAATCCTTTGCAAGAATTCATAAGGCTAACTTAATTAATAATGGAATAGTTCCTATAGAATTTGAATTAGAAGAAGACTATATCAATATAGATTTATTAGATAAATTAGAAATTAATAATATAGAAAATGCTTTAAAAATTGGAGAAGTAGAAATTAAAAATGTAACTAAGAATACTAGCTTTAAAGGTTTGTTAAACCTTACAGAAAAAGAAATAGCAGTATTAAAAGCTGGTGGAAGACTTAATTACGTTAAACTAAATAGCTAAACCTTAATTTAATGTAAAGATACAGGAAAAGGGAACTTTAGAAATAAGGTTCCTTTTTTCATATAAAGATAATTAAAATTCAAAGGGTTCTGACCCCATAACTATTAATTAAGGTAAAAGTAAAAGGAATATTAACTAAAGCAAATTAATAAATTCT
>JARIDB010000064.1 GCA_029257045.1 Clostridium sp. | reverse complement strand
TTTGGAAGTTAATAGGTCAAAATCTTTTTTAATATTTATTATTAATTCTGGAGTAATCTGAAGATAAATAATTGAATATAGGTTTTCATAGAACTTTTTATTATTAAAACTGTTATTATTTTCTATTAAGAAAGGGCTTATGTATTTCTCTCTCAGAATATTTAAATCTGTCTTAAAGTATAAGCTAATGTAATTGTCGAGTTTCTTTTTTCTTATATTAAAAGAAATTGTTTTCAAGTATGAAACAATTCTATAAGTCAATAATTTTATTTTAAACATATAATTATTCACTATCTCTTAGCAATTCTGTCATTATTTTCTCAACTGAAGAGTGCTCGTAAGTATAACTATAGTAAGTTGGATACAAAATATATGCACAGTAAAAAATTTCTTCGATAGTTTTTTTTAAGTTAAGGTCCTTTGACATATAAGTGTCTTCCGTTAAACCCCATCCGCTATACCATGTGCGACTATAGCAATATGTTTTAATACCTCTAAGTAAAAACTCAAACCCTAATAAAGAGCTTATAGTATGAACTTCTGATATACAACTAATATTATTGAATAGATGATTTAAATCATCTATTACTAATATACCCTTTAAGTTTTCCGGATAACTTAATCTAGTCTTGGGGTTTTTAATAGTATCTGGATGAGGTTTATAAATTATTTCTCTATTCGGATTAGACTTTATCACATAGTCTAATAAAGCTTCATTAGTCGTAAATAATGCTCCACTTTTATGAATCGAGATATCTTTCTCATTTTGTCCAATGACTAGTATTGCATCCTGATAGTAGATATTTCTTACTTTATTGATAATGTTGTATTTAGATAGGTTATACTTAACTAGGGTTTGAATAATTCCTTTTGTTCTTTCAAGATTATAAATACTTAAATCTGTATTTCTGATAAGCATATGAAGATTACTTTGTCTTATAGAATCAAAATATAAATACCCAGAATTATCAAATATTAATGACTTAGGAATTGACTTATCTAAGCCTAAACCTTTAGATCTAATGAATCCATCTTCAACTCTATAAAAATTTAAATTAGCATTGGTACACACACTATTTAACCAAAACGGTTCGTTATAACTCCATACATATATATCCTCTATAAAATTAAGATTTTTAATAAAAACCTTCATGAAATCATCATTGTTAGAATCCTGAGTAGTGATGAAAATACAAGGTCTATTTAACATCTTCTGTATAAAATCATGTTTCCATGTGCTAAAACCAAATAGAATTATAGACTTAGTTCTAAGGTTATTTAACGCTTTTAATCCTTTGTTTTTAACTAATTTAAACATTTTTATTCTACTTTTATATAAGCTTACTCACCTCTGCTATTGTGTAGCTGTGCGCTTAAATATGGAGACCCCTTTAATGACTCTCTAAATTTCAATAATGCATCCGTAGGAGAACAGGGCTCTATAATCGCCAGTCTGGGTTTGATAAAGCTCCCTTAACATCTACCACTACTTTAGGTTGAGTGCATAGACTGTCAATAAAGCTATCATTATCGACAAACTGTTCATGATTTACAGCGGCTATGACAGCATCAAAGCTTTTTTCTTTCAATTCATCATAAGAAATGTTCTTTATTCCTAGATATTTCCAGTCCTCCTTGCTTACCCAAGGATCTG